>NZ_JBVPQK010000003.1:0-42778 GCF_058197115.1 Bifidobacterium sp. POST2/T3 (B1) | reverse complement strand
CAATGGCGACCTCTACCTGCAGATCAGCGTCCAGCCCAGCCAACGGTTCACCATGAAGGACAGGGATTTGGTCATGATCCTGCCGGTGACGGTAGCCGAAGCGGCTCTGGGGGCCAAGGTCCAGGCCCGGGACATCGATGACCAGATCGTCACCTTCAAGATTCCGGCTGGCTCCTCCAGCGGCGACGAGATTCGTATCGCCGGCAAGGGGGTTCAGGACCGGCGTGGCAAGGGCGACCTGGTGGGGCGCCTTGAGATCCGCATGCCCGGTCGGCTCGGCATGGCCCAGAAGAAGGCCATGCGCGACTTTGCCAAGGCAAGCGGTGACTTCGACGAGCAGATCGCCGGGGAGCGCATGAAGATATGACGATCCGGATGCCGGATCAAGTCGGAACGAGCAGCGGAAAGGAGTGATGATCATGGTCAGGGTGGATCCCGAGACCAGGCGGATTTATTTGGCCTGCGCTCGCGGTCTGGTGGCCGGGCACATCAGCCTGGATGCTGCTGACGATGCCGGTTTGGACATCGAGCTGCCGGTCTTCAGCGTTGGTCAGGTTGGGCAGTTGGCCAACATCCATCCGCAGACCCTGCGCCAATATGACAGGCTGGGTCTGATTGTGCCGGAACGGACCGAGGGGGGTGCGCGCCGATACTCCCTGCGTGATCTGGATCGGCTTGGTCAGGCTCAGCATCTGAGCCAGGACGAGTCCATCAACCTGGCCGGGGTGACCAGGATTCTGGCCCTGGCCGAGGAGAATCGTCAGTTGAGACGCCAGCTGCGTCGCTCCCACCAGTCACAGGGATCCAGCATGTTCGCAGCCGCTGCCGACGGCCGGGTCGTCGAGGTCAGGCGTTCCAGCAGGGCCCGGCTCTGGCGGCAGGACACAACGCATGACGAGGCCGACCCCACGGAGTCCAAATCGCTGATCGTCTGGAGCGTACGCTCCTGATATGGGTGAGGGGCCTGTGCTATGGTGTACAGGTTGGCCGCTTGCCCATGAGCGGCGGCTGATCGTCGCCTGAATGCTTTGAGTACGGGGAAACCGCTTGCGCGAAATTCGTCATTCTCTGCTTTGCACGCGGCCTGCGAACTGTCGACCGACAGTACCGTTTTCTTCCCTGTTGTGAAAGGTCATTGTGACTGCTTCATCCATGCCCGATTCCAATCCGTCCAATTCCGGCCAATCTGCCGTAGAACCTGTGACTTTCGATCAACTGGGGGTGCCTGAGCCCTTGGTCCGAGTCCTGCGCAAGGACGGCAAGACCAGCGCCTTCCCCATCCAACGGGACACCCTGCCTGATGCCCTGGCTGGCCGTGACATCCTGGGACGGGGGCGGACCGGTTCCGGCAAGACCTTGGCCTTCAGCATCCCCCTGGTGGCTCGACTAGCTGCCGGCGAAGGAGGACGGGCCCGTCATGGCCGCGGTGGTGCCGCCGGTTCAGGCAGTCTGCCACGCCCGAGCGGTCTTGTACTGGCTCCCACCCGAGAGCTGGCCAACCAGATCGACGAGGTTCTCAACCCCCTGGCTCAGGCCTACGGCATGCGGACCTGCACAATCTACGGAGGTGTTGGCCAGGGCCGTCAGGTCGATGCCCTTCGGCGCGGGGCCATGATTGTGGTGGCCTGCCCGGGTCGCTTGGAGGATTTGCTCCGCCAGCGCAAGCTCAGTCTGGAGGACGTGGAGATTGCCGTGCTGGACGAGGCTGACGAGATGGCCGACATGGGTTTCTTGCCCGCTGTGGAGCGGATTCTGGCCCAGGTTCGTCCGGGTGGTCAGCGCATGCTCTTCTCGGCCACCCTGGATCACGGTGTGGATGCCGTGGTCAAGCGCTTCCTCAAGGACCCCAAGATTCACGAGGTGGATTCGGCCACCCAGCATGTGGATCTGATGACCCACCACATCTTCCGGACTACCCAGGCTGCCAAGCACGATCTGGTGCGCAGGCTGGCCTCGGGCGCAGGACGCCGAATTCTCTTCACCCGGACCAAGTTCCAGGCCAAGAAGCTGGCCAAGAACCTGATTGACAATGGCATCCCGGCTGCACAGCTGCACGGAAACCTTTCCCAAAACCAGCGCGATCGCAACCTGGGGGCCTTCTCTCGAGGCGAAGTGAAAGTCCTGGTGGCTACCGACGTGGCCGCCCGCGGCGTGGACATTAGTGACGTAGACCTAGTAGTCCAGGTGGATCCACCAGCCGATCCCAAGTCTTTCCTGCACCGGTCTGGGCGTACGGCCCGGGCTGGCCTCTCCGGCGATGTGGTCACCCTGGTTCTTCCCGACCAGTGGCGTGACACCAGGCGGATGCTGCACATGGCCCATATCGATGCCAAGCCGGTTCAGGTGACTGCCGATTCGCCCGAGGTTACCGAGCTCGTAGGACCCGTGGCCAAGCCAATCTATGGCTGGTCCTTGCAGATTGCACAGCCGCAGGCCTCCGGTGGTCGTCCTGCTCGTGGCGGCCGCAGCGGACAACGGGGCCGTTCCCGCGCAGACAGGCGCTTTGATCGTGGTGGCCAGGGCCGGACTGCAGGCCGGGATCGGAATCATAGACCTTCCCGTTCCCAGCGACTCTCAGAGGACCAACCGGCATTCGATCGCGAGGATGGCCTTTTGGACGGCCGGACCAGAGGTCACCGTCATACTGGCAGCAGCGAGCGGACCGACCGTCATGGTCACGGTCATGGCCGTGGTCGAGCTGGCTCTCGTTTTGATGCCGACCGTCATGGATCCCGTCGTGGTTATCGCCGCCATCGTCGTGATAACAACCCCTTCCGCTCTGCATCCAGGCGCTGATTAATTGATGGGCGCATTTGCATAATGCGCCCATCTTGGTTATCGAAGCCGATTGTGATCGAATCTGCTTTGTCTTAGCCGCCGGAATGACAATGATATCTCGGTAGCTCAGTCGCGCGGCAACCCATCACAGTGGCAAAAAGATCCTTATATCAAGGTATTTTCTGAACTGCCGGTTTAGGGTCATGATTGCTGCAGACACAGCTGCAAGAGTGGAAGGATGTCGACGGGGGGGGGATCCGGCCGTTCAGACCGATTTGACAGCTAATCGTAGGGTTTCCTTTCGCTCCTGTAAATGCACAGTTAGGGCAGGTGTTCTGGTGATACAGTGTCAGTGGTCTCAATCAGCGGATGGAAGTCAAACGAATGTTGAGGATGGCTCCAATCGGAAGGTCAAGTCCATCGCAGTTACCGCTGAATCACAAGCAGTGTGAGCTCGGCAAGCCCTCACGTACCTCTGGTTATGGGTGGACAGCAATTGTTTGCGCAAAAAGTCTAGAACATCGTCCGGCACACACCGATTGAAGATAATTAGGCGATTGTTTTTTAGACATGCTGCCAATCAGCTGCGGAATGTTGCTGGTCTTTCCAAATATGTCGATGCTTATGAATAATATGCGTCTCTGAAGTCAGGATTCCAGATTGCATTCCTCTTCACTTCGTTGAAGTACAGAGGGTCGGAGCTGTCTTCCTGACTGTGCGGAGGGTTATTTGTGATGTTGCCGGAATCCTTGCTCATGAGTCCGAAGCCGCTGAACTGATAAAGCTAATCTTTGTCCGGCAGAAAGACGCCTAGTGTTTGACGCTCTACTTAGCAAGACGATTGGGGTCCCCATTAGAGAGATAGCCGAGCAGATTTGCTGTTTTTGAGACGTTTTCTTTCGTTTCCACTCACACCATGCTCAGAGTGCATCACACCCTGAAAAGGATAACTATGACCGGTCCGGTGTCTTGCCTGGCAGCATATGGTTGCTTGGCCATTCGACACCTGTTGGCCGATGGTTTCAACAGGTTGCCATGGCATCAGTTCTAAGTTCAAGATCGACGTTTCAATCGGTTCTAATAGTAGGCAGTACGATTCATCTCGCCGGCAATAACAGGGATCAAGCAGACATGCCCCTTCTTGTTCGTTACATCGATTTTGACATGCAAAGTCAGAATTAGTTCATAATGGTGCAGTCATGGAGAGCAAAGTTTACGTAGGCAGAAGTTTCAAGTTATGGTGAAATAATTATTCACTCGTACTATTGTAAAGTATAGACCATTTTAGTCAGCGGATCATCTGTTCCAGCGCATCCATATTCTGATGCAAGTCAAATCCAGAGTTTGGCACTTGAGCGTGCAGAATTGAAGTCTATAGCGACTTGTGCTAAGTGTGTTGACCCCCTTAGTCAGAGGGAATGGTGATAATAAGCTAGCTGTATGTGGCATATATATATACTTTGGTTTTATCTAGGATAGAGCAGCTTGTTAGACATATAAGAGTCGGCTTCAAAATCTATCTACCGGCTGTACTCTTGATCAAATGAATAAATGGTTAAAGCCTGTCTTAAACGTTACATAAATATTCAATCACATTAGCTCCCAATACGCTATGAGAGCGGCTTTTAGTATCCTTCGAGAAACATTGCATGCCTGGTACGCAGGTATAAGATCGCATTTTGAGGGCGAATCCATATTTTCGACAGCTTCCGCATAAAGAGATGGGTGGCAAAGCAGTAATTTATTAAGGACAATGGTATGTAAAAAATGAAGTCGAACAGTGCTTCAACGATGGCTTGGCGGCGATTTCAGCAGGGAAGTGCTCGGTTCTGGAACTGTTTTTCATGTGCTTCATCAGACTAAGCTATTGCCATAATATGGCAGTGAGTCAGAACCGTTATTCATAATGCGATTTGAGATCAGTAATTACGAAACAATCACAATCCGGACAGTAGATTTGTGTAGTTTTACTGAAATAAAGTAAATTTGCTAACTGTTTCTAAGTTGATTCAAAATTAGTTTTGCATTAAAAGCGTAGCAAAAGTATAATGCTATTACTTGTAGTAGTGCCGTGTTGCTTTTTGTTGATGAGGGGCGTAACCGTGTATATATCCCGGCTTTATTTGACTCATTTCCTTTGCCATCGTAATCTGGAGTTAAACCTATCTCAAGGAATCAATTTTTTTGTAGGGAATAATAACTCTGGTAAAACCAGCATATTGCGTGCTGTATCTTTTTTGCGGTCAGGGCTGGGGAGAGGACAGAATGCGTCTGACATTATCTTTCGAAGCAACGAGCCATGTTCTAACGCAGAATGCTGTGTAATGGCTATTATCACCTTTTCTCCGGGGGAAGTGACAGTAAATGATGACGAGAATCAGGGCCTGACGAATAAAACGATTTTGAATGATCATGCTTTTGATAAGCTCGGAAATTATCTATTCAAGAAAAATTCTTCTAATGTAAAAGAGCCGATCTACGAACTGAAAATTAAAAGGACGGCATCTGATTCCAAAAAAATATTAATATGCAAACCAGGATCAGAAAATGAACAAGCGGAATCAAAAGAAGAACAGACTTGGGAAAATCCGACAGGTATACCAGCACTCGTTCAAAGACTACTCGACCCGGTTTTCGTTTGGGCGGAGGACACCCCAGAAACTGTAGCTGACTTCTCTCCCAATAAGGCACTAGGCAAATTAATCGGTCAGCAGTTAGAGAGACTCAAACAGGGTAATCTGTGGCAAGAATTTCAAGTTGCCCATAAGAATCTTTTTGATAAGAATGATGATGAACATCCTGAAGAACAGAATTTTGCTGATTTGGTTGAAGACACTTTAACTGCTTTGAAAAACAAACTCGATGAGCAATATGGTGGAAATAATAGCGTTCGTTTCCAGTTTGATCCACCGTCGGTTGAGAGTTTTACCAAACAAGGAACAGTAATCCTAAGAGAAGAAAACGGTATTGAAACAGGTCTGGAGGAAAAAGGTACAGGTATGCAGCGGGCATTTGCGCTTGCTGTAATTGAGTTACTGGCAGATCAGACAACTGGCACGGGGAAAAATGAATTGTTTTGCCTGGATGAGCCCACCACCTACCTTCATCCAAGGGCACAGATTAAACTAGCCGCTGCTCTAGAGCACCTGAGCACCGAAAGGAACCAGCTGCTGATTACCACCCATTCTCCGTATATGATTAGGGGTATCAGCAAATATCGGGATACGCTTTTCATGTTAAGAGCTCATGACGAATTTACCAAGGTAATTATGCCTGAAAAGAGAGATGATAGACCCAGATCTTTATCTGAAATCACCTATTTTGCTTTTGACATACCAACTATTGAATACCATATAGAGCTTTTTGGGGATATTTATGAAATTCTCAATCGCCGTGAAGCTGCTAAAAGGCCCAAGGATGCAACGCCTAAGGATATGACTATTAAGGCCTGCGGCGACAAGATGGAGGAGATAGTTACCCAGAAGCTATCACTCCCGACCGAATATATAGGTCGATATGATGATAGAATCACTCAAAAACGTCGAGTGACAGAATTCCTACCTTTAGGCATACGTAATATGATTGATCATCCTCATAGAGATGATGATCCTCATAAGGACAATAAGTTTACAGATAATCAGTTAAAAAGCTCAATTGAGATAATGATCAATATACTGGTGTATCTGCAGCAAAATCCTGATACAAACTAATTTTAAAGATGAGAATCGCCTGAGCACTAAAAAATAGATTGCTGTTCTAAGGATAGTGAATGCGTCGTTTTATCTTCGATTCAGACCAGTGTTAATGGATATAGATTTATTGTGAGGCCCATCGGTATCATAACTAGGAAAAATAGCGGAGTGAAAGGTTGTTGAAAATTACCTGTTGAAATATGGGTGGACGCTGGTGGATTCTGAGTTTCGCCAGCATGAAGTTAGGATTGTTGCAGTTGCGCACTGTGCTCTGGAAGCTAACGGTCAAGATGGGATGTCAAATGTTGTAGCTTCTTTGAGTGTGGGGATAATAAATTGAATATAGACACAGTAAACGAATGTGACTCTCATGGTGTATGCATCGATTTCTATACATCTTAGACAAACAGAACGCAGAATGTGCTCAATAGCCAATTAATTAAGCGAAGAATATCGATAATCCGGCTATAGTCACGTGTAAATACACTGTTGCTATAACAAATAGGTATAGATTATTGAAAATATTCCGCATTATTGAGTGTGGAGTTTTTATGCGTAGGTGAGTGTTGCTAATCAGCGATCGGTATTTGGACTCTCAGGAGTTACATATAAGTATAAGCTGGAGTAATTTATTTATATTGCAAGAAGTGCTCGTTAAACAACCCGAGGTATTGAGAAGGTTGGTGTTGAATTCAATAAGGCGGTGTTGTTAACTTTCAAGAAAGGTCTTTTCTTCACTCCGATGGTATTCCACGATAAAGGGAAACATTTCTTCGATCAAAGAAATTCATTATTTGGTGCCTGCACGTAGGGTGATGAACAACGGTTGGCGATCAGCATTAGTCGGATCGGCATTGGTGGCACGGGTAAGGAAGCGCGCCAAAGCTTACTATTAGGGTTGACAAGTTATTGCATTCAAAACCACTATATTTAGATTCTTAAGGAGAGCTACAATATTATGAATATTTGGTAATTAAAGGATGTCAAATCTTAGCAGTAGATGGGACTCGAGTTCATTGGAGTTGAATTGTACAAACACATGGTTCAAATGAACATCGTGATGAGAACTACTACAGCTCACAGTTAGTCTCAAGGGGGTCGACACCACTGCTTTTGTATGGTGGCAAGCTAAAACGTGGATTTGGTTGAGGCAACGACCGCATGTGACTCGGTTTCCTTAATCTCGACCGTAGTAAACGCTTGTTGAATTGATAGATTGGTGCTGATTGAAGCCACTATCCGTTTATGCATAGAGTCTGCTATTGCTGGATCTGAGACTCTTCCTAAGAATTGCTGTGTAATCGTTGCGTACGTGTGAAATTTATAAGATGTAAGAATAGTTGCCAATTCAGACACATCTACTTCAGAGCGCTGCCTTATTGAGCTGGTATTCTCTTCAGATTGCAAAATTCGCGCCAACTTGTAGAGAGCTTTAAACGGAGAAAGCAAGATAGGAGTCTTAAGATATCCGGACTTGGAATCTGTCAGCTGTTCGTTGATACCAACATAGAAATAAAATTGAAAGGAAGATAGTTCTATGAGTATCCCCTCAACACTGTGGAGCTGAGGGTAGTCGAAACCCCGACCTCTTCGATGCGAACGAAGCGCTCTACCAACTGAGCTACAGCCCCATTCGTTGCCCGACCGTAGCCGAACAACAGACTGTACTGTATCGCAGGGTGGGCACAAACGCAATTTGGACGGTCTGTGCCATGACTCCGTGTTACGACCCATGGTTCGGTTTTTGCGGATGCCGGATGGGTTGTCATATTCAGTCGCTGAGGTTCTCGTCCTGGTCAGCGGCTACCTGAGCGGATTCGGCCCTTCTGCCCCTGCCTGCCCTGGCCTTGATCAGGCCGATGACGGTCGGCATGACGGATATGAGCAGAATAAGGATGATGACCAGTTCGAAATGCTCTTGGACGGCCGGGATACCGCCGAAGAAGTAACCCAGGAGGGTGAAGAGGGTGGACCAGACCAGGCCCCCCAGAACACTGAAGGGTGTGAACCGGGTCCACTTCATCCCCGAGATCCCCGAGATGAAAGGCATGAAGGTCCTGATGAAGGGGAAGAAGCGGCCTAGGAAAACAGCCAAGGGGCCCCACTTGTCTATCATTCCCTCTGTTTTGGCCAGCCGCTCCGGGGTCAAGGCCTTCACCCTGCCTGACCTGATGATGGCCCGTCCGAAAAAGTGCCCTATGAAGTAGTTGCTCTGGTCGCCGAGGATCGGAGCCAGGCAGACGACCGGCAGGAGGATGTCCAATGCCATCCCGCTGGTGGGGTCGTGTGCGAAGACGCCGGCCGCGAATAAGAGGGAGTCACCGGGCAGAAAGGGCATGAAGACCACGCCCGTCTCGATGAAGATGATCAGGAAGATGAATGCATATGTGGGCACCAGTCCCATGGCAATCCACCCCGCGATAGCGCTGCGCGGATCTTTGAGTAGGTTGATGAGCCAGTGTATGAATCCCATTTGTCAAAGACCGTCCTGTTATGTTGAAACACGAACCGCTTCAAACTGTAACAAGTCTGGTTCACGGCAGGTTGGCCTTCACCAGACCCTTGCGAGGAAGACACAACCGCCAGCCTCCGGCACAGGTCCTGTGCGAGGGAGGTAAATTGTTCCTATGGTGACTTAATTCGAAGGGTAACGGCTGGTGTCCATGGTCAAAGCCGTCATCAATGACTCCAGTCCAGCCAGCCGTCAGGTCCGCCTGATGGCCAGGTGGAAGGCGGTGGTCTGTCATGGGCTCCCGAGGCCTATCTGCGGATGCCGTACCTGACGGACTCCCTGATAGGGATAGCAAGAGGCGTTTCCTATTTGCGATTATTGGGATTCCCCTGCTAGTCTAATTGACATAAGAGGAATTGTTAATTTAATATCCTATTTATAGGGCTTTGGTAAAACCAAAGCGAAAATACATGGCTGTATTCCATTTGACCATGTACCGCATTCGAAGAAGCGAAGTGGCTGACCGAAGGAGGAAGGGTGCAGGTTAATCATCAAGATGCGAACGTCGTTTTGGATCGGGCCGTCGGGTCTCCCGCGTCCGAAGCGACGCTGTC
The DNA here is from genome assembly GCF_058197115.1 of Bifidobacterium sp. POST2/T3 (B1). Lineage (NCBI taxonomy): Bacteria > Bacillati > Actinomycetota > Actinomycetes > Bifidobacteriales > Bifidobacteriaceae > Bifidobacterium > Bifidobacterium sp. POST2/T3 (B1). Next base: position 33,242 of record NZ_JBVPQK010000003.1, on the reverse strand, counting down.
TCATAGTGCGCGAGCGTCCGCGCCGAAAAGGAAAAGACGGTTTTCAGGGAAGGTAGAATCCTCCAAGCGCCACGGTTTCAATCTTTGGCTCCTCATCGTTCCCCTTCTCATTTTCGTAGTTCTCTTTAGTTATCTCCCTCTGTTCGGGTGGGTTTACGCCTTCTTCGACTACCAGCCCCCTATCCCTCTGTCGAAGAGCAAATTCGTGGGCCTCCAATGGTTCGAGATGATGATTCAGAACCCCGCTCAGCTCCGCGCGGTCTGGCAAGTGCTCATCAACACTTTCGGCATTAGCGGCCTGGGCATTCTGACCAGCATGTTCCCCCTCTTCTTCGCCATCGCTCTCAACGAGATCAGGGCCCGTTGGTTCAAGAACGTCGTTCAGACATTGACCACCCTGCCCAACTTCATCAGCTGGGTCCTGGTCTACGCCGTGGCATTCGCCATGTTCTCCTCCTCCGGAATGGTCAACGAGACCCTGATGGATCTCCATTTGATCACAGACCCCATCAAGTTCCTCGATTCCGACTCGCACACCTGGCTGAAGATGATGGCCTGGGGCTTGTGGAAGGGACTGGGCTGGGGGTCGATCATGTACCTGGCAGGTATCGCCGGCATTGATCCGGAGCTTTATGAGGCCGCCGAGGTGGATGGGGCCAACCGATTCCAGCAGATCATCCATGTGACGATTCCGCAGTTGATGCCCACCTACTTCGTGCTCCTGCTCCTGTCGGTCTCCAACTTCCTGAACAACGGGATGGATCAGTACTTCGTCTTCCAGAACGCCTTCAACCTCAAGCACATCCAGGTGCTTGACCTCTACGTCTACAACGTGGGCATGGGCCAGAACAGCCTCTCTCTCGCCACGGCCATATCCATGCTGAAATCCCTAGTCAGCGTGGTCCTCTTACTGAGTGTCAACGCACTGTCCAAACGTGTGCGCGGCGAGTCGATCATCTGAGGTCCCGAGCGGAAAAGGAGAGCTTAAATATGAGTGACGCCATCGACACATCTGCCGGGACATTGGACGGGTCCCACCTGATTCGCAGATCAAAAGGGGAGAAGGTCTACAATGTTTTTAACATCGCTTTCTTCGTCCTCTTTGCCTTCATCTGTACATATCCCTTCTACTACCTGATCATCAACAGCATCTCCGACAATGATGCGAGTGCGGCTGGTGATGTCAACTGGTTCCCCCAAGGTTTCCACCTGGAGAATTACAAGGCCGTCTTCAAACTGGAGGGTCTGGGGGATGCTGCCATGGTCTCCCTGGGTCGTACCGTGATCGGCACGGCCCTGACCGTCATGGCCAGCGCCTTCCTGGGCTTTATGTTCACTCAGAAGAAGATGTGGCACCGGTCCTTCTGGTATCGGTTCGTCATCATCACCATGTACTTCAATGCTGGTCTGATCCCTATGTTCATCACAATGAAGAACCTGGGTCTGACCAACAACTTCTGGGTGTACATCCTTCCGGCCATCGTGCAGCCTTTCAACATCATCCTGGTGAAGACCTACATCGAGTCCATCCCCTCCTCCCTTCAGGAGGCGGCCGAGGTGGACGGCGCTGGCACAATGACTGTTTTCAGAAAGATAATACTGCCTATGTGCACGCCGATCCTGGCCACGGTGGCTATCTTCTCGGCCGTAGGGCAGTGGAACTCTTTCCAGGACACCCTGCTTTACATGTCGGATTCCAAGCTCTACTCCCTGCAGTACGTGCTCTACCTCTACATCAACCAGGCGGCTGCCCTGGCCTCCTCGGTCAAGGCTAGCGGTACGGGTAGCGCTCTGAATGCGGCCGCCATGGCCACCCAGCAGACCCCGACATCAATTCGCATGACTGTTGCCGTGATCGTGGTGCTGCCCATCCTCTTCGTCTATCCCTTCTTCCAGCGCTACTTTGTCAAGGGTATGATGCTTGGCGCCGTCAAGGGGTGAACCGTATCCCCTTCCGCAAATCGGCATCCGGCCGGAAGGGAATTCGGTCGGACCTGCCTGTGGGAGGTGACGTTAACGAGGCAGATGGTTCCGGCCAATAAAGAAGGAAAAACAGAAAGGGAGAGCCGACTGGGGGGTGTCGACTTCCGGTCTTCCCCCGGGGGGCGGACCGCTCTGGAAGAACTAAATAATAAGAATCAAAAGTAGAAGAAAAAGGAGGAACAATGTCCCTCAAGAAGAAGGCATCAATGGCGATGGCCTTGATCCTGTCCTCGGCCATGGCCCTTGCAGGCTGCGGCGGTGAGAGCAGCAGCGAGGGTGCTGACGACAAAGGCCTGATGAATGTGGAGATGTTCTCCATGTCCGCCACCGCCCAGGGAGAGCAGAAGGGCTGGTTCGCCAAGATACTCAAGGACAAGTTCAATATGAAGATGAAGGTGGTTGCGCCTGCTCAGACGGGTAACGCGGAGACCATCTTCCAGACCAGGGCGGCCACTGGCAACCTGGGTGACCTGATTCTGACCAACACGGACAACGGTCGTCTGCAGAAGCTGGTCGATTCCAACCTGATTGCCGACATGACCCCTTACATGAAGAATGAGAAGAATCTAAAGAAGTTCCAGGGTGCCCTGGACAGGGTCACCAAGGTGGCGGGTAAGGATGGCGTCTGGGGGGCCCCGTCCGATGTGGCCACGCAGTCGCCCTCCAAGCCTTCCGCTGGTGACGAGCCTGGCACAGCCCCCCACATCCGCTGGGATTACTACCGCGAGGTGGGCTACCCCAAGATTAACAATCTGGATGACTTCCTCGACGTTCTCAAGCTCATGCAGGACAAGGCCCGTGAAGACACCGGGAAAAAGGACATCTATGCCCTCAGTCTCTTCAAGGACTGGGACCAGGAGATGATGAAGTACCCGATGGATATGGCCTCCTGGTACGGGTACAATCCCATGAACACGGTCCTTACCCGGGCCGACGGGAAGGACGACCAGCCTGTTACCAAGGAGGGTGGCATCTACGAGCAGATGCTGCGTTTCCTCAACAAGGCCTCCAGGATGGGCCTGGTGGATCCGGATTCCTCCACCCAGACCTGGGACAACATTTCCCAGAAGGTCCACCAGGGCAAGGTCCTGGCAGACATTTGGAGCTGGCTGGGCCAGCCAGCCGTCAATACCGTGGGCAACAAGGCCAAGGGGGTTGGATTCATGCTGGCCCCAGTACCCGGCCTGAAGGTCTACGCGGACGGGTTTATGCCCGACGGTCATGACCCGGTCATCGCCGTGGGTGCCAAGGCCAAGAACAAGCAGCGCCTGGTCGACTTCATCGACTGGCTCTACTCGCCCGAGGGTGTCTATGCCACGGCTACCGGTGCTATGGGACAGGCCTGCCCGGAGAAGATGTGCTGGGAGCGGACCAAGGACGGCAACAAGATGACCGACCTGGGTATCAGGGTCATGTTCGGGACTGATGAGGAAGATCCGAACAATACTCAACCGGTGCCTGCCAAGTTCGGCGGCGGTCAGTACGGCAAGGGAGTGTCGATGATGCACTTCACCGGCGTCCACAAGAACGACATCGACCCGACCACCAAGGAGACCTATAACCCCCAGCTGTGGAAATCTGAGCTGGCCAAGCCTGACGCCCTCAGGGATGACTGGTCCGCCCATATGGACGGTGCAAAGACCGCTCTTGAGTGGCTGCAGAAGCACGACGAGGCCATGGTTGCCGTCGGGGCAGGCTTCGTAGCTCCGACCGAGGACTCCTCCATCAAGGCCCTGCGTGGCCAGGTCAAGTCCGAGATCGTCTCCCAGTCCTGGAAGGCGGTCTATGCCAAGGATGACAACGAGTTTGACACCATCCTGAAGACCATGAGAGACAACCTGAAGGGGCTTGGATACGAGCAGGTCGAGAAGATCGACATGGCCAACGCCAAGGCCCAGACCAAGGCCCGTCAGAAGATCGTCAAGGAATGGGAGGAACAGCACGGCAAGTGATCCGGTCCGCTGAAAGATGGCCCGGGTTCTGACGGGGGCTGTACAGGCCCCCGTACGGCCGCGATGACCTCCCCGGTCCGACCAAGAAAATCCGATACAGATTTTCTTGGCCGGACCGGGGAGGTTGGACGGCGGTAAGAGACGCCACGGGTTGGGTGGCGGATGACAAAGAAGGAAGATAATCGATGAACCTCAAGAAGAAGGCAATGGCGGCGATCGCCGTCGCCATCACCGGTGCCATGTCCTTGGCGGGCTGTGGTGGCGGTGCTAATTCAAGCGATGGCCCGGACGACCACTCTGAAATGACCGTTGAGATGTTCTCCCAGGACGCCACGGCCCAGGGTATGCAGAAGGGCTGGTTTGCCAAGCTGATCAAGGACAAGTTCAACATCAAGCTCAAGGTCATCGCACCGGGTGTCACCGGCAACAGCGAGACTCTCTTCGAGACCCGTTCGGCAGCCGGGAACCTGGGCGACTTGATTCTGACCCACACCGGCAATGGCCGCCTGCAGAAGCTGGTTAAGGCCGATCTGATTACTGATCTGACCCCCTACATCAAGAACGAGAAGTACTTGAAGAAGTACAAAGGCGCCCTGGACAGGGTGACCAAGGTGGCGGGTAAGGATGGCGTCTGGGGTATCCCCGGAAACGTGTCCTCCCAGTCCCCGCTCAAGTCGAACGCTGGAGATGAGCCCGGCACGGCTCCCCACATCCGTTGGGACTACTATCGTGAGGTCGGTTACCCGGAGATTAAGAACCTGGATGACTTCCTCAACGTTATGAAGCTCATGCAGGACAAGGCCCGGGCCGACACCGGCCAGAAGGACATCTACGCTCTCAGCCTCTTCAAGGACTGGGATGGGGAGATGATGAAGTTCCCCATGGATATGGCCTCCTGGTATGGGTACAACACGATGAACTCGGTCCTGACCAAGGCTGACGGCTCCGATGACCAGACCCCCATCCAGGAGGGCGGCATCTACGAGAAGCTCCTGCGCTTCCTCAACAAGGCCCAGAGGATGGGCCTGATTGATCCGGATTCTTCCACTCAGACCTGGGACAACATCACCGCCAAGACCAGCCAGGGCAAGATGCTGGTAGACATCTGGTGCTGGCTGGGCCAACCCCGCATCAACTCTGCTGCCAACAAGGCCAAGGGAATCGGGTTCATGCTGGCGCCCCTGCAGGACATGGACATTTATTCAGACGGCTTCGCCCCCGATGGGGTGGATCCCATCCTGGCAATCGGTGCCAAGGCCAAGAACAAGCAGCGCCTGGTTGACTTCCTCAACTGGCTTTACTCGCCTGAGGGTGTCTATGCCACGGCCCAGAACGCCGGTGGCCCCGTCTGCCCAGAAAAGCTCTGCTGGACCAGGAGCTCTGAAGGCAACAAGATGACCGATTTCGGCCTCAAGGCCATGAATGAGGCCGACGGACTGAAGGTCCCCGCAGAGTTCGGCGGCGGTGACTACAACAAGGGCATCTCCATGATGCACTTCCAGGGGCTGAACCAGAACGACATCGACCCGACCACCAAGGAGACCTACAATCCGGCTCTGTGGAAGACCGAACTGGCCAAGCCCAATGCCCTCAGGGATGACTGGTCCGCTCATATGGACGGTGCCAAGACGGCCCTGGAGTATCTGGAGAAGCACAAGCAGATTGTGGTCGCCCCCGGCTCAGGATACATCCCGCCCGAGGAGGACTCCCAGATCACCGCAGTTCGCGGCCAGGTCAAGTCCGAGATCGTCTCCGAGTCCTGGAAGGCGGTCTATGCCAAGGATGACAACGAGTTCGACACCATCCTGAAGACCATGCGCAACAACGTGAAGGGGTTGGGCTACGAGAAGATCGAGAAGATCGACATGGCCAACGCCAAGGCTCAAACCAAGGCACGCCAGGACATTGTGAAGGAGTATGAGAACAGGACCAAGTGATTCCACGATTCCGGCCTGCCTGGCGGTCCATGATCCGCCAGTAGAGCCGGGGTCCTATCGGTAAGCGATGGGGCGGTGTCCGCCAGGTTTGGGGCCGGCGGACACCGCCTTTTTTGTACCCTATATGCCACTCTTGGCAATCTGGATGCAACTGCGGTTCATGCGAGCGACTTATGCCCTGTCAACCACGCGAAATGTGACGGCACCGCCTTGGTCACAGAGAACCGTTCTTATAGGTGGTCGTTGTATCTCCCTTGGCACCACGCTCGAAACGGTCGAAGGCCCGTAGATAGATCAGTGACTTGGCGTATGCCAGCCAGGAGAAGCCGAAGATTATGGCCATGACCCGCAGGAAGGGCACATAGTAGACGAGGAAGGCGAAGGCCACGTCGATGGCCAGGAGACAGATGGCGTAGAGGGGGATCCCCATGGGAACACCGACGGAGAGTTTGAAGAAACCCCAGACCGTATTGGTGTAGCGGGATTGCAGGGGGTAGAAGAACTCGTATGAGAGGACGAGCAGGACGGTTCCGATGATCAGGACAATGAGGGCGAGATAGGTCATTGCCCCCTTCATGCTCAGCCAGAAGGCCAGCGAATAAATGACGATGGCACCCAGCGCGACGTGGATGATGAAAGCGATTATGGACTGCTTGAACTCCCGGATGAAGCGTTGCAGGTACTGTCGGCAGAGGGGGATGTCGTCGTGGTCGTCATAGGCGAAAATCGTGCCATAGAGGGCGCTGCGGGCGGGCCCTATCGTGACCAGGGGTATGCAGGTGACGACGAAGAGCAGGTTCAGAGCTGTGAATCTGAGCAGGGTGTTCACGAACTGCCAGAAGGGGCTTTCGAGGTTGAAGTGCATAATCCGCCTTTCCTCTTTGACTCTACCTGTCAGTGCACCCGGCGGGGGCGGCGGCACGCGGGCAGGAGACTGGGTGCGGCCATCCTGTTGTTCTGTCTTCTGCTCCGTCGGCTACAGGAACAGCTGTCGGACGGGTCTGTCAGAAAGGTGACCGATCTTGCCTGGACCCATGGGTGGGAGCGGTCCTGTCTTACGTGGTGACATGCCTTGCAGCATACCGCGGCTTGACAGCTAAGTTAAATCGGTGTACTAATCTATTTACAAACATATAAATAAGCCTACTACGGTAAACACGGCGCCGAAAAGTAGTGGAAGCATTCGGCGCATGGCTGGCAACGCAATGGAGCGGGCTTATAGGAAAGACAGGAGGGCAGGATGTCAACTGGCGACATTCCGTTGAACGCCACCCGGCGGGGTAAGACTAAACGCCAAGGGGGCATAAGCGGCAAGAAGAGACACAGCATCAACCTCTTCCTCTTGACCGTCCCCTTTCTGATACTGGTCATCCTCTTCAGTTACTATCCACTGCTCGGATGGGTATATGCCTTCTATGACTATCAGCCACCCATTCCCCTTTCGGAGAGCCAATTCGTCGGCTTCCAGTGGTTCAAGATGATGATCCAGAATCCGGCCCAGCTGCATACGGTCGGCCAGGTCCTGATCAACACTTTCGTGATGAGCGGCCTGGGCATTCTGACATCATTCTTCCCGCTGTTCTTTGCCATCGGCCTCAATGAGATTCGCAGCAAGCACTTCAAGAACGTCATCCAGACCCTGACTACCCTGCCCAACTTCATCAGCTGGGTCCTGGTCTACGCCGTGGCATTCGCCATGTTCTCCTCCACTGGCATGGTCAACCAGCTCCTGCAGAACATCCACCTGATCTCACAGCCTATTCACTTCCTGGATTCCGATAGCGGGACCTACATCAAGATGCTCCTGTGGAGCCTGTGGAAGGGTCTGGGCTGGGGGTCCATCCTCTACCTGGCCGGCATATCCGGCATCGACCCCGAACTCTACGAGGCCGCCCAGGTGGATGGGGCCAACCGATTCCAGCAGATCATACACGTTACGATTCCGCAGCTCATGCCCACATACCTGGTCATGCTGATGCTGAGCGTCTCCAACTTCCTGAACAACGGGATGGATCAGTACTTTGTCTTCCAGAACGCCTTCAACCTCAAGCACATCCAGGTGCTTGACCTCTACGTCTACAACGTGGGCATGGGTCAGAACAGCCTCTCTCTTGCGACGGCCATATCCATGCTGAAATCCCTGGTCAGTGTGGTCCTTTTGTTCCTGGTCAATTGGGCCTCCAAGCGGACCCGTGGCGAGTCAATCATCTGAGCGTGAGGGGAAAACAATCATGAGCGACAGCATGGCAATCGAATCGAAGGGCGTCTCTCCCCTCCTGCAGCGGACCAAGGGCGAGAAGGTGTTCAATGTCTTCAACATCGTCTTCTTCATCCTCTTCGCCTTTATCTGTACATATCCTTTCTACTATCTGATCATCAACAGCATCTCCGACAACACCCTGAGTGCCGCCGGCAAGATCACCATTCTGCCCAAAGGAATCCACTGGAGCAACTATGTGGAGGTCTTCAAGCTGGAGGGCCTGGGCACAGCAGCCATGGTCTCCCTGGGACGTACCGTGATCGGCGCCGCCCTGACCGTACTGGCCAGCGCCTTCCTGGGCTTCCTCTTCACCCAGGAGGGAATGTGGCATCGCAAGCTCTGGTACCGCTTCATCATCGTGACCATGTACTTCAATGCTGGTCTGATCCCTATGTTCATCACGATGAAGAACCTGGGTCTGACCAACAACTTCTGGGTGTACATCCTGCCGGCCATCGTGCAGCCCTTCAATATTATTCTGGTGAAGACCTACATCGAGTCCATCCCCAAGTCTCTCCAGGAGGCGGCCGAGGTGGACGGCGCCGGCACACTGACGGTCTTCTTCAAGATCGTCCTGCCCATGTGCACGCCAATCTTGGCTACGGTGGCCATCTTCTCGGCCGTGGGGCAGTGGAACTCCTTCCAGGACACCTTGATCTACATGACTGATTCAAAGCTCTACTCTCTGCAGTATCTGCTCTATCAGTACATCAACCAGGCAAGCTCCTTGGCCAGTGCAGTCAAGGCCAGCGCGGGCGGCGCCCTGAATATGGCGGCCCTGGCCACCCAGCAGACCCCGACCTCGATTCGCATGACTGTTGCCGTGATCGTGGTGCTGCCCATCCTCTTTATCTACCCGCTCTTCCAGCGCTACTTCGTCAAGGGCATGATGCTCGGCGCCGTCAAGGGCTGATCGAGAGGAGGTGCAACCTAGCCGCCGTGCGGGCCTGATCCCACGCGGCGGCCAGGAAGCGTTCATGTCGATTCATCAAGGAGGACAAATCGATGAGAGATGCAAGACCGGCAGTGGCCCCGCCGGTCCGAAGGAGATCAACCACGGGGTTGACCATCACCGCTCACGGAGTCGTCGGCGGTGGGCAGGGGCCTGGGGGCCGGGAGCATGGACTGAGGAGGACCACGCAGGCCGTTGAGACAATCGTAAGAGACATAGGGATGTAAGCGGAAGTCAGAACCCTCCTGATGACCTGCAACCCGCCGACTTGCCGAAGGTGACAGGACGGGCCCAGGAGCCGGACGGTGTCTGGAAAGGGGAAACAATGCAAGCCAAGAAGCTGACGGCGGTGGCTGCCGCTGTCATAACCGTGTCCATGGCCCTGGCGGGCTGTGGCGGCGGAGACAATTCCGCCAACGAGAAGGACGACGGGTCGCTCATGCAGGTGGATGTCTTCGATGGTCTGGCCAACTACCAGGGCATCCAGAAGGGCTGGTTCGCCAAGATGGTCAAGGACAAGTTCAACCTCAAGTTGAACATCGTGGCCCCCAATGTGGCGGGCGGGGGTAGCACCCTCTTCGACACCCGTTCAGCAGCCGGGAACCTGGGTGACATCATTATCACCGGCTCCGGCTCCGGCCAGGCGGCCAAGCTGGTCAAGTCCCACCTGATCGAGGACATGACGCCGTACATGAAGAATGCGAAGAACATCAAGAAGTACAAGTCCGCCACCGACGCCCTCAACAAGGTGGCCGGGCAGACAAGCGGGGTCTGGGGGGTGCCCGGGTCGGTCACTTCTCTGCCGCCCACGGAGCCCTCCGAGGGGCTGGAGCCCACCTTCGGCCCCTACGTGCGGTGGGGCATCTACAAGGAGGTAGGCTATCCCAGGATCGCCAACATGGATGACCTGGTCAATGTCCTCAAGCAGATGCAGGACAAGGCCCGGGCCGATACCGGCGACAAGAGCATCTACGCCATGTCCCTCTTCAAGGACTGGGACGGCAACATGATGAACAACGCCAAGCAGCCCACCTGCTACTACGGTTATGACGAGATGGGCTTCGTTCTGGCCAAGGCCGATGGCTCTGACTACCAGTCGGTCACACAGAAGGGCGGGATGTACGAGAAGGCCCTCCAGTTCTTCAATAAGGCATCACAGGCTGGCCTGGTCGACCCCGAGTCGACCACCCAGAACTACGACACCATGTACGCCAAGTACCAGCAGGGCAAGATCCTCTTCTCCTTCTGGCCATGGCTGGGGCAGGCCGCCTACAACACCACGGACAACAAAGCACAGGGCAAAGGCTTCATGATCGCCCCGCTGGAGGACATGAAGATCTTCTCCTATGGCGCCACGCCTGATGGGGGCAGCACCTTCATCGCTCTGGGTTCCAAGGCCAAGAACAAGCAACGCTTGGTCAACTTCATCGACTGGCTTTACTCGCCTGAGGGGGTCTACGCCTCCGGTGCCCAAACCGGCGGATCCGCTGGTCCTAAGAACCTGAACTGGACGGTCAAGGACGGCAAGCCGGTTCTGACCGATTTCGGCGAGAAGGTCCTCTTCGGCAACGGTGCCAACGTGCCGGCGGATTGGGGTGGCGGCACTTATAAGGACGGGGTTTCGGCCTTGAACTACCCGACTGTGATCGTCCAGGACAAGGATCCCTCCACGGGCTACCCCTACAACGCCAGTATGTGGCCTTCGCAGCTGGCCAAAAACACGGACCCGCTGAGCACTGACTGGTCCGCCCACATGGGCGGGGCCAAGACCACCATGGAATATTTGAAGAAGAACGACAAGATCATGGTGGCCCCCGGTTCCAGCTACGTGACCCCGGACGAGTCCTCCCAGATCAAGACCCTCCGCGGCCAGGTGAAGACCGAGATCGTCAACGCCTCCTGGAAGGCCTCTTTCGCCAAGGATGACAACGAGTTCAATGCCCTCCTCGATGAGATGCGCTCCAAGGTTGACGGGATGGGCTACAAGCAGGTTCTCGATGTGGACATGAAGGACGCCAAGGACCAGAACACGGCCCGGGTAAACATCAAGAAGCAGTTCGAAGACAAGAAGTGAAGCAGAGTATGAGCGTCCGGCCCCCGTCGGGAGCCCCGGGGGGTTCGGGCCTCACATGAAGACTTGACCACCTTGCTGGGCCTGTGTCGAGCGACCGGCACGAGCCGACCAAGGGAGTCTGAAAATCAGACTATTGCAGAGAAAGGTAACAAGGAAACCATGAAGAAGAGCAAACTCGCAGTGGTGATGGCAGCGGTGCTGTCAGCCTCGCTGGCCTTGGCCGGCTGTGGCGGCGGAGGAGACAACTCGGCCAACGAGAAGGATGACGGCTCCTTGATGAAGGTGGACGTCTATGACGACCTGGCCAACTACCAGGGCATCCAGAAGGGCTGGTTCGCCAAGTTGATCAAGGACAAGTTCAACCTCAAGTTGAACATGATCTCGCCCAATGTGGCCGGCGGTGGCAGCACTCTCTTCGATACCCGTTCGGCAGCCGGGAACCTGGGCGATCTGGTCATCACCGGAGCTGGCAACGGCAGACTGACCAAGTTGATCAAGGCCCACCTGATCGATGACATGACACCGTACCTGAAGAATGCCAAGAACATCAAGAAGTACAAGTCCGCCACCGATGCCCTCAACAAACTGGCTGGGCAGAGCAGCGGGGTCTGGGGGGTGCCGCAGAGCGCCTCCACCAAGAGCCCGACCGACCCCTCCGAAGGTAACGAGCCTGTTTTCGGCCCTTACATCCGCTGGGACTACTACCGTGAGATCGGCTACCCCAAGTTCAACAACCTGGATGACTTCCTGCAGGTTCTCAAGCAGATGCAGGACAAGGCCCGGGCAGATACCGGCGACAAGAATGTCTATGCCTTCTCCCTCTTCAAGGACTGGGACGGCAACATGATGAACAACGCCAAGCAGCCCACAACCTACTTCGGTTACGACGAGATGGGCTTCGTTCTGGCCAAGGCCGATGGTTCTGACTACCAGTCGGTCACTCAGAAAGGCGGGATGTACGAGAAGGCCCTCCAGTTCTTCAACAAGGCCAACCAGATGGGCTTGGTCGACCCCGAGTCCTCCACCCAGAACTACGACACCATGTCGAACAAGTACAAGCAGGGTAAGATCCTCTTCTCCTTCTGGAGCTATCTTGGTCCTGCCGCTTACAACACCACGGAAAATAAGGCCCAAGGCAAGGGCTATATGCTGGCCCCCATGGGTGACATGAAGATCTTCTCCTACGGAGCCACCCCCAATGGCGGCGCCGCCATTATCGCCGTCGGGTCCAAGGCCAAGAACAAGCAACGCCTGGTGAACTTCATCGACTGGCTCTATTCCAAAGAGGGCGTCTATGCCATGGCCGGCAATGTCAAGGGTATGAACTTCGACATCAAGGACGGCAAGCCCGAGCTGACCGACTTCGGCAAGAAGCTTCAGAGCGACAAGTCCTCCAAGGTCCCCGCCCAGTTCGGCGGCGGCTCTTACGCCGACGGTGTATCTGCCCTGAACTTCACCACTGAGCTGGCCACTGACATCGATCCTGATACCAAGGAGCCATATGACTCCAGCATGTGGAAGTCCACCATCGACCAGTTCAGCAACTCGGCCCTGGACAAGGATTGGTCCGAGCATATGGACGGGGCCAAGACCTCCATGCAGTATTTGGAGAAGGCGAACAAGCTCATGATCGCCCCCGGCTCCAGCTTCATCCAGCCCGATGAGTCCTCCCAGATCTCTACCCTGCGTGGTCAGGTGAAGACCGAGATCGTCAACACCTCCTGGAAAGCAGTCTTCGCCAAGGATGACAACGAGTTCAACAGCCTAATGGACGAGATGCGTTCCAAGGTCGACGGACTGGGCTTCAAGCAGGTACTGGATGTGGACATGAAGAATGCCAAGGACCAGAACACGGCCCGTGTCAACATCAAGAAGCAGTTCGCCAATCGCGAGAAGTCGGAAAGCAACTGATTCCGCGCCGGACGGTGAGGCAGGGGAGCTCTGGTGACCCTGCCCGCCGTCAGGCATGTACTGGTGGGGAGCGTTAGTCGGGCGGGTGGTCAGCCACCCTCTGCCGCGCTCCCCTTGCCATGCCGGTGGCACAGTGGATGGTTCTACAGTCACCGGTGATGAAGCAGCATCGGTCCCAATCAGGGGCCGTGTTGCGAATGACAGAAAAAGACAGAGAAGGAAAACGAGGTGCGAGAGCTGCATGCTCCCATTTGAAAAAAATTCAAGGATTGTCTTCTGTGGAGACTCGGTCACTGATGTCAACCGTGATTACAAGGCCGTTCCAGCCGGCTGGGGCTCCTTCGGCGACGGCTATGTCAACCTGGTCCACGCCCTTCTTACCGCAGTCTATCCTGATCGGGAACTCATGATCATGAACGAGGGAGTCAGCGGAGACGACATCAAGTTGATGGCAGCCCGGTGGGACAGGGATGTGCTCGATCTGAAGCCCGACTACGTCTCCGTTATGATAGGAATCAATGATGTCTGGCGTCACTTCGACGGTCCCTTCCGCCAGGCGGATCTGGTCTCTTTGGATGAATTCGAACAGACCTACGAGAATCTGATGGGCAGGACCGAGCCTCGTGTCAAGGGCCTGATTGTCATGAGTCCCTTCATGATGGAGCCCAACAGGGATGATCCGATGAGGGCTATGGTCGACCGTTATGCCGAGGTGGCAAGGCAGGTGGCGGACCGGCATGGGGCCACCTACGTGGATGTCCAGGCCGCCATGGACCACTTCCTCGAGAAACAGAGCAGCTACATACTTAGCATGGACCGTTGCCACCCTGGGGTTGAGGGGCATATGCTGGTGGCTAGGACCTGGCTCCAAGCCGTCGGCTTTGATTGGGAAAGGACCACATTCGATGATGAAAAGTGAACAGGAGCCCCGTCCCCTGCGAGAAGACGTAGTCGGGGCCGACAATCTTTCGCGGGTGGATGACGAGATCAGCCGTGGCGCCTTCAAGGCCGATTGGGCCTCCCTGTGCGCCATGGAGCCCCCCACCTGGTTCGCCGATGCCAAGTTCGGCATCTTCACCCACTGGGGCCTATACAGCGTGCCCGCCTACAATAACGAGTGGTACTCGCGCAACATGTACATCAAGGGGTGCCCGGAGTTCGACCACCACGTGAAGACCTATGGACCCCAGAAGGAGTTCGGCTACAAGGACTTCATCCCCATGTTCAAGGCGGAGCGTTTCGACCCCGACCAGTGGCTGGACCTCTTCCGCCGGGCTGGCGCTCGCTACTACATGCCCGTGGCCGAGCACCACGACGGATTCCAGATGTACCGCAGCGAACTGTCGGAATGGAACGCCTTCGACAAGGGGCCCCACCGCGACCTGATAGGTGAGCTGCGGCGGGCCACTCTGGATCAGGGCCTTCACTTCGCCCTGTCCGACCACCGGGCTGAGCACTGGTGGTTCATGGGCCACGGGCAGGAGTTCGACAGCGACGTGCATCAGCCTATGAAGAGGGGCGACTTCTACTGGCCTGCCATGCCCGAGCCTGACAACCAGGACCTCTTCAGCAAGCCCTATCCCACCAAGGAGTACCTGGACGATTGGCTCCTTCGGGTCTGCGAGGTGATCGACGCCTATCGGCCCGAACTCCTCTATTTTGACTGGTGGGTCCAGCATGAGGCGTTCAAGCCTTATTTGCAGCGCCTTGCCGCTTACTACTACGACCGGTCCGTGGAGTGGGGGGCCCCGACCGCCATCTGTTACAAGATGGACGGCATGGCCTGGGGTTCGGGCATCGTAGACGTGGAGCGCGGCGGCTTCGCCAACCCCACCCCCTTCGTCTGGCAGACGGACACTGCCATCGCCCGCAACTCCTGGTGCCACACGACCACCCTGGATCACAAGTCGGTAGCTGAAATTCTGGCCGCCCTCCTCGACGCGGTCAGCAAGAACGGCAATCTCATGCTCAACATTGGTCCTTGCGCCGACGGATCCATCGACCCCGAGGAGGAGGAGATGTTGGAATCCATCGGTCGTTGGATGGATGTGAACGGGGAAGGAATCTATGGATCCCGCCCCTGGTGGATCGCTCAGGAGGGCCCCACCCACCCGGCAGAGGGGTCTTTCGCGGACCAGACCGAGGCCGTCTTCACCTCCGAGGATTTCCGGTTCACCTCAGCATCAGGAGCTATTTACGCCTACCAGCTCAAGCCTGCAGCAGACGGACGGGCCCTGATTAAGGCCTTCGCCCCACGCGGCAAGGAGGGGTCGGTCTTTCAGGGGATTGTCCGCCAGGTCAGCCAGTTGGGTGCAGGACCAGTTAACTACCAGCTGACGGACCAGGGACTGGAGGTTCGGGGCCTCAAGGACCCGGTCGGGGCCACAGCCACCGGCCTGCCTCTGGGCATCCGGATCGACGTGGAGTGAGATCCGCGTCCTGCAGGATTTCTGTCACCGGATCTAGGGCATAGTGGCCGACAATAACAAGGAAAGATAGGAAAACATGAAGTTTCTCAACGGAGAGTGGCTGGTGCGAGACGGTTTCGACGTCAAATATGCGGCCAACATCTACAGCGCGGACGTCGAAGAGAAGAGGCTGACCCTCTACGCCCCCTTCCAGGTGATCAGGAATCCCGGCATGACCCTGGACGGAGGGTTGCTCACCATCGAGGTGACATCCCCCCGTCCCGACATCATCACCACCCGGATCATCAACTACAGGCAGGACCACAGCCATGACCCCCGGTTCACGCTTGATCGGACCGATCCCCCGGTGAAGATTGAGGAGAGTGAGAAGGGATGGACCTTCACCAGTGGCAGGCTGGCCCTGAAGATCGCCAAGGGTGACGCCATCGATTTCGAGTATGAGTATGAGGGCCGTCCGTTGACCAAGTCGGCGTGGAGGGGCAAGGCCCTGGTGACCGATGACAATGGCAGGCCACACGTGGTCGAGTCCCTCAACCTGGGCGTGGGAGAGAAGATCTACGGTCTGGGCGAGCGTTTCACCAACTTCGTCAAGAATGGGCAGACAGTCACCATCTGGAATCAGGATGGCGGTACAGGCACGGCCCAGGCCTACAAGAACGTCCCCTTCTACATGAGCAACCGGGGGTACGGGGTCTTCGTGGATTCCACCGACAAGGTGGAATTCGAAATCGGTTCCGACGAGGTCTCCAAGGTCCAGTTCTCCGTCCCCGGCCAGGAGCTGACTTACTCGGTGATCGGCGGCCGGGACCTCAAAGGAGTGCTGAACACCTATACCGATCTGACCGGCAAACCCCCACTGGTTCCCGACTGGAGCTTTGGTTTGTGGTTGTCAACCTCCTTCACCACCGACTATGACGAGAAGACTGTCAACGAGTTCGTCGACGGTATGGCGGAGCGGGACATCCCCCTGTCGGTCTTCCACTTCGACTGTCGCTGGATGGACGACCTGGAATGGTGCAACTTCGAGTGGAAGCATTCCGCCTTCCCAGACCCCGAAGGGATGCTGGCCCGCCTCCACCAGAAGGGCCTCAAGGTCTGTGCCTGGATCAACCCCTACATCGCCCAGAAATCCAAGCTCTTCAAGGAAGGGGCCGAGAAGGGATACTTCATCAAGCGCACCGACGGCCAGGTCTGGCAGTGGGACAAGTGGCAGGCCGGCATGGCCATCGTCGACTTCACCAACCCCGAGGCAACGGTCTGGTACCAGAGTAAGCTCAGGCATCTGCTGGACCAGGGCGTGGACTGCTTCAAGACCGACTTCGGCGAACGTATTCCCACCGAGGACGTCGTCTATTACGATGGTTCCGACCCGGTCAAGATGCACAACTACTACACCCTCCTGTACAACAAGGCCGTCTATGACCTCCTGGTCGAGGTGAAGGGGGCCGACCAGGCCATCCTCTTTGCCCGCTCGGCGACGGTGGGCGGACAGTGCTATCCGGTCCACTGGGGCGGGGACTGCACCTCCAACTACCCCTCCATGGCTGAAAGTCTGAGGGCCGGCCTCTCCTTCGGTATGAGCGGATTCGGTTACTGGAGCCATGACATCGCCGGCTTCGAGGATCAGCCCACCCCCGACATCTACAAGCGCTGGACCCAGTTCGGTCTCCTTTCCTCGCACTCCCGCTATCACGGGTCCACCGCATATAAAGTTCCCTGGCTATACGGGGATGAGGCCGTCGAGGTCACCCGTGAGTTCGCCAAGCTCAAGCAGCGTCTTGTGCCCTATCTGATCAAGATGTCGCATGAGACCCATGAGACGGGCCTGCCCATGATGAGGGCCATGGTCCTGGAATTCCCCAGCGACCCGACCTGCGAGGACATCGACACCCAGTACATGCTGGGTGACGACATCCTGGTGGCCCCAATCTTCAACGAGGACGGGACCGCCCGCTTCTATGTGCCAGATGAGGGCACGGGCCGACCCTGGGCCAACATGCTGACCGGGAAGACCTATGAGCCTGGACGCTGGTACCAGGAGACCTACGACTACCACACCCTGCCGGTCCTGGTCAGGCCCGGCACCGATCCTCTCCACGTGTGAGCCAGATCCTAGTGCTACGTGCTACATGCGAGACCGGGTGCCGCTTTCGGCATCCGGCCCCTGTGCCCGGTGCGGTCCTCCCCGGACCAGTAGGTCAGGGGAGGACCTGGATTGCATAAATGAAAACGCTAATGGATGCATGTGCTCGTAGGCTTCCCCTCCGATTGGAGATCCTGCCGTCAGGGCGGTGCATCCCTTATCGATACAGCCTTATCGGCAGAAAGAAGTGGATGGTTCATGACGACCGCCCTTGAATTCGTCAGACAGTTGGGCCTGGGTTGGAACCTGGGCAACACCTTCGATGCTTTTCCCCTCCAAGGAGAGCATGAGAAGGCCGTGAATGAGGGTCGGACCTGGACCCCGGAGGATCAGGAGAAGCTCTGGTTCAACCAGCCCTTCACCCCTGAGTGCGCCCGCCTGGTCAAGCAGGCCGGGTTCGACACCATCCGCATCCCGGTGACCTGGGTGGAGTGGATTGACGGGGAGGGCCACGTGGACTCCATCTGGATGAACGCGGTCCGCCGGGCCGTCGACTGGAGCTTGGATGCCGGGCTCAAGGTGATAGTCAATGTCCATCACGATGGTGGTGAGGGTGATCTCCCTTGGATTCGTAAAGCGGACAAGGATCCGGATGGGGTATGCGGGCGGTTCGCCGGCCTCTGGCGTGAGATCGCCGACACGTTCAAGGATTACGGGCAGGACCTCATTCTGGAGGGTGGCAACGAGATTGGCTTCGATGGCATGGACCGGGACCAGGCCTATGCACTCTTGGAAAGGCTCAACCAGATTTTCGTTGACACGGTCAGGGCCAGTGGATCGCACAACGCCGACCGCTTCCTGCTGATTCCCGGTTACAACACCGACACGGCCATGACCTGTGACTCCCGTTACCACCTGCCTAAAGATAGCGTAGCGGACCGGCTGATCGTATCCATCCACTATTACTCCCCGGCCGACTTCGCCCTGGCAACACACGACACCACTTGGTGCAAACCAAGGCAGGAGTGGGGCAGTGAGGCGGACATCAAGGCAATGGAGGCCGATTTTGCCACCCAGCGCCGTCGCTTTGTCGATGCCGGCATCCCCGTGATCATCGGAGAGTACGGTCTGCTGACCGAGGCCGTGGACGGGAAGGACCATGCCAGTAACCTCAAGTGGATATCGACCGTTCTAAACTGCTGCCGCGAGAACGGATCCTGCCCGGTCCTCTGGGATACCTCCACCAAGGAGATGTGTTTCCTGGACCGGACCACTGGCCGCTTCTTCGACCCCGACATGGCCTCCTTATTCGCCCAGGCCAGTGCGGACCGCCAGTAGGGAGGTGCCGCGATGACCCTGTTCAACTGCAAACCCGCCCGCCGGATCGCCTCAGGATTCCACCCGGATCCGACCATCTGCCGTGCCCCCTCGGGCCGCTACTTCCTGGCCAACAGCTCTTTCGAGTATTTCCCGGGCCTTCCCATATACGAGAGTGGCGACGGGAAGCATTGGGCCCTGGTAGGGAACGCCATGGACCGCCCCTCCCAGTTTCCCTGCGAGGGCATGGGCAACAGCGGGGGCATCTATGCTCCCACCCTGCGCTGGCATGATGGCCTGTTCTACCTGATCGTCACCAACGTCAACAAGGGGACCATGATCATGACCACGCCGGACCCCCACCAGGGATGGTCCGATCCTCTGTGGATCAAGGGGTGGCCCGGTATCGACCCCACCCTTCTCTTCGATGACGATGGAACCGTCTACATCTGCGGCAATGAAAGCGACCAGGTTGACCAGGAAGGTCATAGGGAGGTCCCCGGTATCTATCTGTCCCGTCTGGATGTGGGCACGGGAACCGTCCTGTCTAAAAGGGAGAGAATCTGCGGAGGGACCACTGGGGCAAATCCTGAGGGGCCCCACATGTACAAGCGGGATGGCCTCTACTATCTGATGTGGGCGGAGGGAGGCACCGAGGCTGGTCACATGGAGAACATGGCCCGTTCCGCCTCGCCCACAGGCCCCTACGAGATGTGTCCGGGCAACCCCCTGATCACCAACCGGAGCACCCACCTGACCCTTCAGGCCATCGGCCACTGCGACTGCGCCGGATTCGATGAGGACCGCACCCTGATGGTCTTCCACGGAACCCGGAACAACCATGAGTATCCCGCCCAGGGTTGGCTGGGCAGGGAGTCCTATGCGGTCTGGTTCGCATGGAAGGATGGATGGCCCACCCTGGCCGACCAGTCCTACGATGTCCCCCTTCTGGGCAAGGGGGAGGCCCTTGAGGATCAGGTTGACTGGATCACCCCCTCCCTGGACAGGGCAGGTCGTTTTAGCGTGGCGGATTCGGGCGACCCAACGGCGACCCGCATACTTGTGGAGGCCGCAGGCCATGACTTCGGCCTGGACGACGGGGCGCCCATGATCGGGACCCGGCAGACCGACTTCCGCTGTACCTTCGAGGCCACCCTCCCCGAGCCGGCTCAGTTTGCTGATGGCCAGGCCGGATTGGCCGTCTATGCCAATGCCGACCATTACATGGATCTGTCGGTGGAACCTGCGCGCAATGGTCTGGTGCATGTCCAGGTCCAGGTACACAACGCCGGCCTGGTCAGCCTAGTGGGGTCCGCAGACCTGCCGGCCGGGGCGCCCATAGGCCTTGAGGTCAGGGGGGACGAGATGGGCTACGCTTTTCGCGCTTCGGGGCGGGACGGGAATCACGATCTGGGTCATGCACCGGGCAAGGTCCTCAGCTTCACCAACGCCGGCGGCTTCACCGGAATCCTTCTGGGGGTCTACGCCCATGGAGCCGGACGGGTCACCTTCGATCCGGTGGCCTACCGGGTCTGAGCAATCCCCATACATTCGCAAAAAACAACAAGAGAAGTCGCCCGCTATGGAGCCATTTGGTGCCCGTCGGACGACCTGAAGGAGATTGATCATGAAACCCACATTCAGCAGCTTCCTGTTCGGGGGCGATTGGAATCCGGAACAGTGGCCGGAGGACACCTGGGAACAGGACATCGAAAAACTCGAGGACGCCCACATCAACGAGGCCACCATCAACGTCTTCTCCTGGGCCCTTCTGCAACCTTCGGAAGACGGATATGACTTCTCCATGCTGGATAAGATTGTGGCCCTCCTGGTCAAGCACCGGTTCTACATCGTCATGGCTACGGGGACGGCGGCCCTGCCTGCCTGGATGGTCAGGACCCACCCAGAGGTGATCCGGACCGACCAGGAGGGCAGGCATCGCGTTTTCGGTGGGCGGCATAACTTCTGCCCCACCAGTGAATACTTCCGACAGGCATCCGGGGCTCTGGCAGACCACCTGGCCGAACGCTACGCCGCCACCCCGGGCCTGGTGGCCTGGCATGTGGGCAACGAGTACGGTGGCGGTGGCGGCCTGTGTTACTGCGAGGGCTGTGCCCGGGCCTTCCGTGTCTGGCTGAAGGAGAAGTACGGCACGGTCCAGGACCTCAACCAGGCCTGGTGCACCAACTTCTGGAGCCACACCATCTATGACTGGGCTGACGTGGTTCCACCCGTGACCTACGGGGATGGGATCGGTGAGAACAAGTGCGTGATCTCCGGCCTGCAGATGGATTACCGCCGCTTCCAGGAGCAGGCACAGCTGGCCTGCTTCACCAATGAGCGCGATGCCATCCGCCGTCACGACAGTTCCACGCCGATCACCACCAACCTGATGGGGACCTTCAAGGACCTGGACTACTTCGAGTGGGCCCAGCAGATGGACTTGGTCAGCTGGGACAACTATCCGGGCATGGACACCCCACCCAGTTTCACCGCAATGTCCCACGACCTTATGCGGGGGGTGGGCGGCGGCCGACCCTTCATGCTGATGGAGCAGACGCCCAACCAGCAGAACTGGTTCCCCTTCTGCAAGGTCAAGCGGCCCGGCGAGGTCCGCAAACTCAGTTGGCAGGCCGTGGCCCATGGGGCCGACACGGTGCAGTTCTTCCAGATGAAACAGTCCCGGGGTGGCTGCGAGCGCTTCCACGGGGCTGTCATAGACCACAGCGGCAGTGAGGAATCGCGGGTCTTCAAGGAGACCGCTGCCCTGGGGGCCGAGCTGGATCGGGTGGGGGCCCGTCTCATGGGTAGCCGAGTGGTGGCCAGGGTGGCCATCATGTTCGACTGGCAGAGCTACTGGTCTCTGGAAGGTTGCGTAGGGCCCACGGCAGGCTTCTCCTACCCCCAGGAGGTCCACCGCTTCTACCGCCCCCTTTACCGCCGCAACCTGGCTGTGGATTTCATCTCCAGCACGTCCCCGGTCGAGACACTGAAGAAGTATGACCTGATCCTGGCCCCGGCTCTGATTTCGCTATTGCCCGGTGTGGCAGACCACCTGGAGTCCTATGTGTCCGACGGGGGCACCTTCGTCACCGGCTATATGGCCGGTATTCATGACGAACGCGACCTGGTGGTTCCAGGCGGGTATCCGGGTGCCCTGAGGGGGCTGACCGGGGTCTGGGTCGAGGAGATCGATGCCCTGGCGCCTGACGAAACCATACCGGTGGAGGGCCTGGCAACTGCTGACGGCCAGCCTGCCGGTCAGATCGTGGCCAGCCTGATTCATTGCGAGGGAGCCAAACCCCTTGCCACCTACGGGGGCGGCGACTTCTACGCCGGCAGCCCCGCCCTGACGGTGAACGATTTCGGCAGGGGGAGGGCCTACTTCGTTGGCACTCCTTTGGACGAGGCTGGCATGGATGCCTTCATGGATCCCATCATTGACAGCCTGGGGCTTCCCGCGGTCGATACTCCCAAGGACGTCAGCCTTTCCGTCCGCCGATCGGATGACGGGACCCGATATGCCGTCGTGATCAACTCGGCCCGATCGCCAGTTACCGCCGACCTTCCGCTCCTGAGGGGCGGTGAGGACCTCTTGGCCGGCGGCCGCGTGTCTGGCCCACTGCATCTGCCTCCCTACGGGGTGGCTCTGGTCGCACTGGCCTGACCGGCCAACAGTGAACTTGAGTATCCGGGTCCTGTCATGGCTGGCATCAAGGAGGTGGCCGCACGAGCCGGCGTCTCCATCAGCACCGTATCCTATGCCATCAGCGGGAAACGGTCGGTCAGCGCCTCTACCAGGGCCAGGGTCATGCAGGCCGCCCGCGAACTGGGCTATGTACCTCGGTCGCATAGCCGTTTAGCCCGGGGTGCAGGGACTGGGATCATCGCCCTGAGCTCACCCATAGACGAGGGAACGGTCTACGGGGACTGGTCGCCTTTTTTCTTTGGGGTGGCCCGGCGCTCCCATCTGCGCGGATACGATGTTCTGGCCCTTATGGGGGAGGATGAGGACCTGGCTGCTCTGGCGGATTCAGGCCAGGTGGACGGGATTCTCCTGATGGATGTGACGGTGGACGATCCTCGCACGGCACAGGTCGCTTACTCGCGGGTTCCCGTGGTGTCCCTCGGTTGTCCGGACAGCCTGGACGGGGCCTACGCGGTGGATCTGGACTTCGAACAGATGGGCCGTTTGGCCGTCCACCGTATGGTCGTGGCCGGTCACACCCACATCCTCTTCTTGGGGGCCAACCCGGATGCCTATGAGGAGGGCGTCAATTTCCTGGTCCGGACCAGGAAGGCGGTCAGGTCGTCGGCCGTCGATGCTCATCTAGTTGTCACGGAGAAGTACCTCGATGGTGAGGGAGCCCACACCATGGACCGCCTGGTAAGTCGCGCCCTGGCCGCTGATCCGCAGATTTCGGCTGTTATAGGACAGGTGGACACGATGGGTATGTTCAACCTAGTCAGGGCCCTAGCTGCTTTAGGCAGACCGGTGGGATCGGCCATGTCGGTCATCCAGTTGGGCTCCTTCGGCAGGGGGGCCGTGTTGGACCCGCCTCTGGACGAAATCCCCCTGCGTCCCTACCCGGCATGCGGCCGTGCCGTCGATGTTCTGGTCGAGATGGTGGAGGGGAGGCGCCCCAGGCCTGGTAAGGGAATCAAGGAGTTGATTCCGGTAATCTACCTGGACCGGGGTTCGGTCAGGCCCCCGGGCAGGCCTGGTAAAGGGTAAGGCTCAGAGCGTGATCCGGGGACTGTCGAAATCCATCGAAATGATTCGTCCTCACGCTTTAGTCTCCTTTATGCTGATCAGTGCGTTCTTGCATGGTGATGAGGCCATGGCGTGTGGCTTGTGATGGAAGCGAGGTAGATATGCACAGTCAAAAGACGAGGAAGTCGACGATGTGGACCAGGCCGATGGCCGTTCTGGCCACTCTGGCAATCTCGATGAGCGTGGGGGCCTGTGGATCAGGCGGCGGATCGGAGGCCGAGGGGGCTGACGACGGATCACCGATGACGGTGGAGGTCTTCGACCAGCTGGCCAACTATCAGGGTAAGCAAAAGGGTTGGTTCGCCAAACTGGTAAAGGACAAGTTCAACATCACCCTCAACATCGTGGCTCCCAACGTGGCGGGCGGGGGCAACACGCTTTTCGACACTCGTTCTGCTGCTGGCAACCTTGGTGATCTGGTGGTCATAGGCTCCAACGGCGGTCAGGCCAAGAAGGTGGTCAAGGCAGGCCTGGTGGCCGACCTGACCCCTTATGTGAAAGATGCCAAACACCTTAAGACTTACCAGGGGGCCATGGATCAGCTCAGGGCCGATGCCGGCCGCAAGGACGGCACCTGGGGAATTCCTATCTCCGTCTCGGCCCTCTCGCCCACAGAGCCCAGTGAGGGGGTGGAGCCCACCTTCGGCCCCTTCGTCAGATGGGACTACTACAAGGAGGTCGGTTACCCCAAGGTTGCCACCCTGGAGGATCTTCTGCCCGTTCTGGAGAAGATGCAGGAGAGAGCCCGTCAGGAGACTGGTCGCAAGGACATCTACGCTTTGAGTCTCTTCAAGGACTGGGACGATCAAGCCATGCAAAACGGCTTCCAGTTGCCAGCCTTCTACGGTTATGCCGAGGGGACCGGGTATGTAATGAGCAATGCCGATGGGTCGGATGCCCAGTCCCTGATCGCTCCAGACGGGGTCTACGTGAGGGCCCTGAAGTTCTTCAACAAGGCGCAGAGGATGGGCCTGGTCGATCCTGATTCCACCACGCAGAACTATGACACCATGTTCGCCAAGTACCAGCAGGGCAAGATTCTCTTCTCCTTCTGGCCCTGGCTGGGGCAGGCGGCCTACAACACCGAGACCCACAGGAAGGAGGGGAAGGGGTTCATGATGCTCTCTATAGACGACATGAAGATCGCATCCAAGGGTGCACAGCCCAACGGGACCTCCACCTTCATCGGGGTGGGGGCCAAGGCGAAGAACAAGGCCCGTCTGGTTAGATTCATCGACTGGCTTTATTCGCCGGAAGGCATACAGGCCTCCGGCTCACAGACTAACGGAGCCGCCGGTCTCAAGGGGCTGACCTGGAAGGTAGAGGGGGGCCGACCGGTCCTGACGGATTTCGGTGTCAAAGCTCTGGCCGGTGAGAAGGTAAACGTCCCCGAGGAATACGGGGGAGGGGGCTATACAGATGGGGCTTCCCAACTCAATGTCAACACGGTCCTGAACAAGGGGTTGGATCCCGCCACTAAAGCCCCCTATAACTACCAGATGTGGGATTCGGAACTGGACAAGCGGACCACAGCCCTCGACAGGGACTGGCAGGCGCACATGGGCGGTGCTCGAACCACGATGGAGTATTTGGAGAAAGCGAAGAAGCTGGCCGTGATACCCGGGGCCAGCTATTCCACTCCCAAGGAGTCTTCCGTTATCTCGACCATCCGGGGACAGGTCAAGACCGCCGTGGTCAACGGCTGCTGGCAGGCTGTCTTCGCCAAGGATGACGAAGGGTTCGACTCGGTCTGGTCCTCCATGGTGAAAAACGTGGACGGGCTGGGCTTCCAGAAGGTATATCAGGTGGACATGGATAACACCCACAGTCTCTTCTCGGCGCGAAGGGCAATCGAGAAGCAGTATGCCGATCGGAAGTGAGCCCGGTCCACCCGATGCGGCACCAGGGTTCCAGTCCTTGATTGCAGGATCGGAACCCCGGGGAATGCGGATGGCAGGGACTTGTCACCTTCTTGGGGTGTGAGTGAGAGTCAGGCGTCCGGCTCCCCCTGCCCCCTGAAGGTCCGCTTGATCCAGGCGGCCGCGAGACGTGGCCAGATCTGTACGCAGGGTTCGATTCCATTGGTTCCTTGCCAGGCGGTCTCTTCGGTCCCCAGGCCCAGACCGTGGCCTCCGTGGGGGAAGAGGTGGGCTTCCACGCTGATGCCAGCCTGCTTGCACGCTTCTACTAGCATGAGGGTGTTCTCCGGAGGGACCAGGCCGTCCTCCATGGTGTGCCAGACGAATACGGGCGGGGTCTTGCTGTCTATGTGCTTTTCGATGGAGACCGCCTCCAGGGCTGCCGGGTCCTCCTTCTTGTCGCCCAGGAGGTGGTCGATGCTCCCTCGGTGGGCGAGGGGGCCGGAGGTGATGACCGGATAGCCCAGCATAAGACCGTCGGGGCGGACGGCGTCGGGGTCGTAGCCGTGGGCCCTGAGGTCCTGGTCTCCGGCGGTCGTGGCCAGGTTGGCTGCCAGGTGGCCGCCGGCTGAGAAGCCCATGATGCTGATGGCCTTGGGGTCCACGTGCCACTGCTCGGCGTGCTCACGGATGCGCTTCATGGCTTCAGCCGCTTCGACCAGGGCTGTCGGGTACACGGAGGGCCAGCAGGAATAGCGCAGGACGAAGGCATTGCAGCCAGCCGCCAGGAACTGCACTGCGATGGGTTCGGCCTCCCTGTCCGAGGTCATCTCATAGCCGCCCCCGGGGATGACCAGGACCGATGGGCGGACCCGGTCTGGCACTACCTCCTCGCTGTTATCCAGGCTGTAGCCGACGAACTTGGCCCGGCTGCCGTCAATCCCCTCAATCTCCTGCTCGAAATACTGCATCTGCTCTCATCCTCTTTGATACTTAGGGCCCTCAGGCCGTGACTCATTGTAAATCACCTGGTGGCTCGGCGGTCCTTCAGAAGGTCACGGTCACGTCTACGGGATTTTCACTGGTCTGGGGTGGTACTATCCCGCCACTTAGTTCGTGGCCGTCCAAGCTGACCGAACGTCTTCCAGTCCGCTTCATGGAAATCCGATAGGTGACCCCCCTCCAGGTCCTGCCGATGGTCAATTCGTTGAATTCGGTGGGCAGGTGGGGTTCGATAGCCAGCCCGTCCAAGGTGGGCCTGACCCCCAGCAGGTACTGGGAGACATCCACGAAGGACCAGGCGGCCGTGCCTGTCAGCCATGAGTTCTTTCCCTCGCCGGGGGTGGGGGACTCAGGACCGGCCATCATCTGGCAGTAGACGTAGGGTTCCACCTTGCGGATGTCAGACTTCTCCTCCAGGTAGGCCGGGCAGGTACGCTTGTAGACTGCAAAGGCCTCCTCGTCATCGCCGACCATGGCGTTGGCTATGGAGATCCAGGGGTTGACGTGGCAGAAGATGCCGCCATTCTCTTTGTAACCCTTGGGATAGGAGGAGATTTCGCCCAGTTCGATCCGGTAGGTGGAATAGGCGGGGGCCAGGATGGCGGTACCCCAGGAGGAGGTCAGCCTCTCCTTGACCGAGGTCAGAGCCTGTCGGGCCTTGCCGTCACCAAGACCAATACCGGCCATCACGCACATCCCCTGAGGTTCGATGTAGATCTGCCCCTCAGTGTCAGTGTGGGAACCGACAGGACGGGAGTAAGCATCGTAGGCCCTGAGGAACCACCGGCCGTCCCAGCCGGCACCCTCCACGGCATGGGTCATCTTCTCGATGGCCTGGCGGATCGTGGCAGTCTCCTGGGCCACAGCCTCCCTGCCCATCCCGCAATCCGTTCCGTAATGGTCCAGGATGTCGGCGTAGTGGCCGGCGTAGAGGACGAACATGCCCCCGATCAGAACCGACTCAGCCACGCCTGTGTCATTGTTCTCGACGGTCTGGAAACTCTCTCCCGGCGTATCGGAGAAGCAGTTGAGGTCAAGGCAGTCATTCCAATCGGCCCGTCCGATCAGGGGGAGCTTATGCGGACCCAGGTGGTTCATTGTGAACCCGACCGATCTGCGTAGGTGCTCCAGGAGGGGCTCTTCGGTCCCTTCCACATTGTTGAAGGGGACGGGCTCCTCCAGGATGGAGGAATCCCCGGTCTCGGCCAGGTAGGCGTAGGTACCGGCCACCAGCCAGAGAGGGTCATCGTTGAAGCCGCCGCCAATGTCGGCGTTCCCTCTCTTGGTCAGGGGCTGGTACTGATGCCAGGCCGACCCATCCTCCAGCTGGGTTGAGGCGATGTCGATGATGCGCTGACGGGCGCGGCCGGGGATCAGGTGGACGAAGCCCAGGAGGTCCTGGTTGGAGTCGCGGAAGCCCATTCCCCTCCCCGTGCCCGACTCGAAATAGGATGCCGAACGCGAAAGGTTGAAGGTGACCATGCACTGGTACTGATGCCAGATGTTGACCATCCGGTCCAGGCGAGGATCGCCGCTGTCCACGGTGAACCGACCCAGAAGGTCGGCCCAATAGGCCTTGAGGTCGGCGAAAGCCTGGTCGACCTGGTCGTCCCTTCTGAATCGGTCGAAGAGGGCGTGTGCGGGTTTCTTGTTGATGATTCCCACCTTGGCAGGGTCATCCGGGTCCTCCCACTTGTCTTCCTTGGGCAGCTGGACATAGCCCAGGATGAATACCAGGCTCTCCTCCTGGCCGGGGTCCAGGGATAGCCTGACCCTGTTGGCGGCTATGGGGAACCAGCCGTGCGCAACAGAGTTGTGGGCTCTGCCTTCGGTGATGGCCTGGGGAGTGTCCCAGCCGTTGAACCGACCCAGGAATTCGTCTCTGCTGGTGTCGAACCCGCAGGTATGTCGGTTGACGCCGAAGAAGGCGTAATGGTTCCGGCGTTCCTTGTACTCGGTCTTGTGGTAGAGAAGGGTGGCTTCTGGTCCCTGCTCGACCTCCACTTCGCCCGTAGACAGGTTGCGCTGGAAGTTGCTGGAGTCGTCCATGGCGTTCCACAGGCACCACTCCACGCAGCCGGTCACATCCAGGAGGACGGGAGAGTCGGTGGTGTTCCTGATTCTCAGACGGTTGATTTCGGCATCGGCATCCACGGGAACGAAGGCGGTCATGACCGTGTCGATCCCCTTGTAGGAGGATTCGAAGACGGTATATCCGGTCCCCTGGCGGCAGCTGTACCGGTCAAGGGGGGTCCTGGAGGGCAGGAAGGTGGGGGACCAGGTGGCTAGGGGGGCGGACTCTGGGTTGTCCCGATTCATGAGGCTCAGATAGTAGCTGCGGCTGCCGTTGTCGGCAGGTACCCCGTTGTATCGGTAACGGGTTATCCTCTGGAGCTTGGCGTCTTTATAAAAAGAATAACCGCCGCCTGTGTTGGAGATGAGGGAGAAGAAGTCCTGGTTGCCCAGATAGTTGATCCAGGGCAGCGGGGTGGCGGGTGTGTCGATGACATACTCCCTGGCTGCGTCGTCAAAATGACCGTATTGCATGTTCTCCCTATCCTCGATGCAACCTTGGCTCAGCCCCTTGGGTTTGGGCCGGTTGGGCAGGCCGCAGGCAGCCCTTCCGGTCTGTACCAGGGGTCACGACATCCTGAAGGCAACAGCGTTCGATTGGAATAGCTGCCGGAATCGTACCCCACTCCGGGAAGGACCGCTAGGCTGGCGACCCGCGTTTGTATTATCGTTTGACTAAGATGATAGCATTCATTAATAAACCTATAGATAAGCGTGTGTGGATTTCCTTTAATGGTTGAAATCATGCGGCGACTAACAGTTCGGAACCCCAAGGGTCGGGAATGTTGGAGGCGCTTGCAGTTATGATGGGGACCCACGAGGGCGGGCTGCAACCGCAGGGACGGGGTCCCCGCCCGCAAGGTGCCTGTGTAAAGGAGGTTCATGACCGGCGTAGAGGATTGGAACCAGTACCGGGCCGGCAAGAGGGTCACCGGATCCGGCCCAACGGTCGGATCCACTTTCTCGGAGAACCCTCGTGCTCGTCAGGTGTTTACCGGCAAGGCCTTCACCCGGCGCAAGCGGATGACTGCCGATGAACGCAGGGATCAGATTGTGAAGGCTGCCGTCAAGGTGATTGCCGTCAAAGGCTTTTGGGGGATGTCCCTGCAGGACGTGGCCGATCAGGTAGGCATCACAGAGGCCGCTCTCTACCATTACATCAACTCCAAGAACGACCTGTTCAGCATGGTCATGGAGCAGGCCTATGACTCCCCTGAAGCCGACGAATTCATCTACAAGACCTGTACGGGGACGGATGCGGACGGACACAGCCTCCTCTTCTTCCCCCGATTCTGCGCCAACAACGTTATTTTCAATGCTCGCAGGCCGGAGATGGTCAAGCTCTTCTCCATCCTGAACGGTGAGGCTCTCAGCCCTTCACACCCAGCTCACCGCTATTTCATAGGCCGCAACCAGAAGTTCTGGCAGACCATCAAGTCACTGAACTGGTGCCTGCCCAGAGGGTACGACCTGGACCGTTTCCACCACATGTGGATGCTGTGCATGTCGGCCATGGATGGCCTGCAATACCGCTGGCTGGCGGACGGGTCAGCCGACCTGGTGGCCGAGTGGCTCGCCTTCTCCGACGAGCTCTTCCCCCAGGAGAAGTGGCATGGGTTCATGGACCCCAGTGACATCGACCCGGATTCTGAAGAATGCCTGGCTTCCTACGGCCTTATCACGGGTGGGGGGCAGACGGCTTAGGAACGGCAGCTTCGTTCAGACGGCGTCTGCAGTGGGGCGGCGGCCGCCAAGGGTATCCGTCGGCCGAAGGACAGCAAATGATTGCAAGCGGGTAAAGCGCTATGGATATGAAAGAAACGAAAGAGAGGATTGACATGGGCCAAGAGAGCAAGTTCATCTTCCCGTCCGATTTCACTTGGGGAACGGCCACGGCCGCCTTCCAGGTGGAAGGGGCGGCACATGAGGATGGCAGGACGGATTCCATCTGGGACACATATTGCGCCCGACCGGGCGTAGTCGTCGACGGATCCAACGGTGATGTGGCCTGCGATCAGTATCACCGCTACCCGGAAGACATAGCCCTGATGAAGCAGATGGGTGTCGGCGCCTACCGCATGTCCATATCCTGGTCCCGTATTTTTCCTACAGCCGGTGGTCCGGTGAACCAAGCCGGGCTGGACCACTACCTGAAGGTCCTTGATATGTTGCGTGACAATGGAATCAGGCCCGTCGTCACCCTATACCACTGGGACCTTCCCCAGTACCTACAGGATGCCGGAGGTTGGCCCAGCAGGGACACAGCTCTCCGTTTTGGCGACTACGCCTCCGCCCTGGCCGCTTCCTTCGGCGATCGGGTGAACACCTGGACCACCCTGAACGAGCCTTGGTGCGCGGCTTACCTGGGTTATGGGAACGGGGCCCATGCCCCCGGGATCAAGGACTACGACCAGGCCTTGGCCGCCGTCCACCATCTGAACCTGGCCCATGGACTGGCCTGCCAGGCCATCAGGGCCCAGGTTGGGCAGGATGCCCGACTCTCGGTCACCCTCAACCTTCAGGTGACCCGGGCGGCCTCGGACAGCCCGGAGGACCTCGCCGCCAAGAAGAGGGCCGACCTCTTCGCCAACGAGGTCTTCCTGGCCCCCATGCTGGAGGGTGCCTATCCGGAAGGTGTCAGTCAGGCGGCGAGGGGGGACACCGACTGGCGCTTCGTGCAGGACGGTGACCTGGAAACCATCCACCAGCCCCTTGACGTTCTAGGACTGAACTACTATGCCACCACATATGTAAAGGCCAGGAGGGCTGATGGTGAATCCGCCGATGCCTCGGTCGGTCCCGAGGGCAAGCTGGTCGATCGCAATGCCAACGCCATGCCGGCCCAGGATAGCGTGGAGGGGCAGGCCCCGCAGGGAGAGCTGACGGGAATGGGCTGGAATCAGGAACCCCAGGGTCTGACCGATGTGCTGGTGGAGATGGGCCGACGTTTCCCCGACATGGAACTCATGGTGACCGAGAACGGCTCCGCCTGGGATGACCAGGTCAGTCAGGATCCGGACGCGCCCGGCGGGAAGATCGTCCACGACCCCAAGCGGGTGGCCTATCTGGAAGAGCATGTCAAGGCTGTGGCCAAGGCCATTCAGGCCGGGTGTCGGGTGACCGGCTACTTTGCCTGGTCCCTGCTGGACAACTTTGAGTGGGCCCTGGGCTACACCAAGCGCTTTGGGTTGATCAGGGTCGACTATGACACCCAGGAGCGGATCTGGAAGGATTCAGGTCTGCGTTACGCGCAAATCATCCGTGATCGCGCAGTCTGAGCAAGACGGCATACAAAGGCAAACAAAGGTTACTGCAAGACGGTTGGGCATCGCTGTCCGACCGCCTTCTTTGTCTTAGATCCAGCTGGACAGCCACATGTGCATGCGCCAGAAGTCATAGGGGATGGGCATGGCGGTCCACAGCGGGTAGAAGAAGACTGAGGTCAGGCCCAGCAGGGTCAGGCCCATGATCATGGTCTGCCGGTAGAGGACGATGTCCGAGTTCTGCCGCAGCCAGTTGACCACGTAGCAGATGGCCAGGATCATCCAGGGCAGGATGACGATGGAATAGAAAGTGAAGGTGGTCCGGTTCATGTATTGGATCCAGGGTAGCCAGCCGGCCAGCATGCCTGCCAGGACCCCCCAGATCCGCCAATCTCCGTGCTTGATCACGACGGCGATGACGATGGCTAGGATCATGCAGATGCTGCCCAGCCACCAGGTCAGAGGATTGCCCAAGGATGTGACTGCGGCTACGCAGGGAGAGTCCTTGGCCAGTCCGCACAGGCCGGGGAAGCCCGTGAGCTTCTGCCAGTAGAAACTGGTGGGCCTGATCTGCAAGGGCCAAGTCAGGGGGTTGGCCATGTATGGGTGGCGGGTATGCAGGGTGGTGTGGAAGCGCCACATCTGCCGGTGGTATTCAGCCAGGGACCGTAGTCCCTCCGGCAGCCAGGTCAGGCCTTGGCCAGGGTGCTGGGCCGCCCAATTGTGCATGAAGGAATCGTCGTGCAGGAACCATCCCGTCCAGGATGCCAGATAGGTGCCCGCCCAGACGGGGATCATAAGCAAGGCCGCTGGCAGCCCGTCTCTGAACACAGCGCTCTGCAGCCAGGATCCATACCCTGCCTGATGACGCTCCCAGCCATCCCAGAGGACCGAGATCAGGGCGAAGACGGCGAAGAAGTAGGCGCCCGACCACTTGGTCCCCGTGGCTAGGCCCAGTAGCAGGGCGGCTCCGGTCCGCCACCAGGACCAGGCAATGAAGGGGCCGGTGGTGGCCACGGGCAGTTCGACACGGCTTTTCTGCCCTGGCTGTCCCTGTGACTGAATGACCTTCACCCGGTAGTGCAGACGGAAATCAGCCCGGTCCTTGGCCCAGGATTGTCGTAGTCTGGCCCTGGCCCAGTCCCGATGGCCCATCAGGCACAGCCAGGCTCCCAGAACGAAGATCATGACGAAGTTGTCCAGCAGGCCGGTACGGCTCATGACGATGCCCAGACCGTCAATGGCCATGAGGAAGCCGGCCGTCAGGGCGATGGGCAGGTTGTGGAAGAGGCGCAAAGCTACACGGCAGAGCAGCAGTATGGCGATGGTGCCGGCCAGAGCAGTGGCCACTCGCCAGGCAAAGGGATTGCCTG
>NZ_JBVPQK010000002.1:0-49423 GCF_058197115.1 Bifidobacterium sp. POST2/T3 (B1) | reverse complement strand
CATCGCTACGCCCACCTGGATCCCACTGTGGACATGGTTCCTGTCAAACCCACCGCCCACTACACCATGGGCGGCATACCCATCACAGATCGTGGCCGCGTCTATCGCTGGCAGGATGGCCGCCGTCGAATCGTCGACGGACTATACGCCGCCGGGGAGTGCTCCTGCGTCAGCGTTCACGGAGCCAACCGGCTAGGTGGCAACTCCCTGCTGGACGCCTGCCTCTTCGGGACCAGGACAGGACAGGCCATCGCCGCCGTCATGGCCAATGCCGGCAAGCCAAACGACATGGCCGATGCGTCTGCGCTCACACATGCACTGCAAAAGCGTCAGGCCTTCATGGACGAGTTACTTTCTGGCGCAAGTAAAACCGACCCCTCGGAACCAGCATTGGCTAACGACCTTGACGAAGCATCCGACCCCGATGACAGTGCCAGCCCAAACAACCCTTACGCACTGATGGGTCAACTGGGACGGCTGATGGAGGAGGCCGTTGCCGTCCGATGCAATCAAAGCAGCATAGAAAAGGGTTTGCACAGCCTAGATCAACTGGATGCCGATGCCAAGCAGTTGCGTGCGCACAGTGGCACAGCAGTGCTCAACCAGGAGGTGACCGCCATCATGGAGGTAGACAACCTGCTGATCCTGGCCCGAGCCGTGCTGAATGCCAGCCTGAAGCGTCAGGAATCTCGTGGCGCCCTGTACCGGAGCGATTATCCCCAACGCGATGACGAACGCTACTTAGCTCACACTATGATTGATGCCAAGGAAGTTGTCTCCTGGCAGCCTGTTCATATCGTCGACATGCCTCCCGAGGGCCGTAACTACTGATGTATCCTGAGTCCAATCTGGTCAGACATGCACCTGTTCAAAACCTATCCCGGTCTGGCAGGGATTAGGATGGAGTCCGCACATATCAGTGGGCATCGGGCCACATCCCGAGCAAGGACAGGAGCAACCGTGACATCACAGTCCACCGGCTCAGTCGGGTCAAAGGCATCCGCGTCGGACCGCGATCCCCGTCCGGTGACTTTCCGAATAGCCCGGTTCACCCCACGACCTCAATCAGGACATCCGGTACGAACCAACCCATTCGCCAAAAGTAATCCTTTCGCCACAACAGGCAGCCGAAGGGGTCGAGGCCGTCGTTGGACGCAGGAGTACACCATTCACATTGCCCCACAGCACACGGTCTTGGATGCTCTTCTACAAATCAAGCGAGAGGTGGATCCCACACTGAACTTCCGGTACTCCTGTGGACATGGCATGTGCGGATCGGATGCCGTGCTCATCAATGGCCGTCCGGATCTGCTGTGCACAGCCACCATCGCCAACTGCTTGTCCGCCTCCGAGACCATGCCGAATGCGTACGAAACACCCGGTATTGTTAATGGAAGTCCACGGGTTCAGCAGCCTCCTGCTTTCCGTCGCACCGGCACGGCGACCACCACAACGGCCACACCTTCGTCGGCATTACACTCAGATTCGGGCATAGACTCTAGAACCATAGGCCCTAAAGCCACAGATCCTTCTGGAGCCTCAGACCATACAGAAACCACAAACCATAAAGCCGGCACACACCTTACAAAAACTTCAGACTCTAACAAATCTTCAGTGGTAGAGATCCGTCCCCTCCCGGGCTTCACCCCACTCAGAGACCTGATAGTGGACACCGACACCATGTTTGAGCAGATTCGACGATTCAAGCCTTATCTGCTCCACGACGATTCCTTTGCCGAGAGCAACCACAATCGCTGTGAATCCGATCAGCAGCAAATGCATGATTCTGCCCAGGACCCGTTAGCGAAGGCCACCAGTCAAGCAGCCCAGACTAAGGCAGCCAACGCAGAACCAGCGTCAGAATACCGGCAAACTCCCGAAGAGCTGGCCCGGTATGAACTGCTCAGCACTTGCATCGCCTGCGGACTCTGCCAGGGCGCCTGTCCAATTTATGCGGGTGGTGAGGCCTTCGCCGGCCCGGCAGCCATGATTGCAGCGGCTCGATTCATCAACGATTCCCGTGACAGCCATCGGCAGGAACGACTTGAAGCCATTGACCAAGTGGACGGAATCCAGGCGTGCCAGTCCATACGGGCCTGCACCCGACCCTGTCCCAGAGGCATCGACGTGGGCGAAGAGATGTGGAAGCTAGTCGAAGCTGTCAAAGAGTAGCCAGACTCACGTACATACAGGACAGCAAGAGCTGGCGACAGGCTTGTGCCCTCTAGTCGTTACCATGGTTAGCATGGATAAAACCTCGTACAACAACATCGCCAGAGGATGGGAATTCGCCGAGGCAAGCGTTCTGAACGTCGAATCCGACAAGTTGCAGACCTTGCGAGACAAGGCTTCGGAGGCCGGATTCGCACAGTGTTCCCGGTCCCAAGGCGCCTTTCTGCAGTTTTTGGCTGGCCGGAACGCTCCGGCATCCATCATCCTGGTCGGCAACGGCTCCGTGGTCGAAGCCCTGCGCCTGATGACGGGCCTGCATGGTCATGGCCAGTTCACCGCCGTCGACTCAACAGCCCAAGGCACCTCCTTGGTAAAAAAAATATTCGCGGGCATGGAGAAGGCCCACCCAGGCATGAGGCTACGAGCGGTCAACTCGGCTGCCAGAACCTACTTCCCCAGGCTCAACCCCAGCGACTACGACCTTATCGTCGTCTCAGGCAATGGGGACAACTACCAACAGGTCATGGACCAGGCTCCGCGCCTACTCAAGGACCGAGGACAGCTGATTTTCACGGATGCCTTCAATCTGCTGGAGGACCCAGACAAGGGTGGCATACTCAATCCGGCCAACAGATCCGCCAAAACCACCACCTTACGGACCATCATAGAGGCCATAAGCAAAGACGATGCCTGGGAATCATGTCTGCTGCCCATCGGCACAGGTATGATCATGGCCACCCGTGCCCGCTGACCGCTGCCCGCTATTATTCTCAGCCACGATGGCGCAGGATGACTTCGACAGCCTCATCAGGATCATCAGTGCGGATGACCAGATCGGGGTCCAGCTCAGAAATCATGCCCCGCTGCCTCACCGTGTCCGAAAACCAGTCAAAGAGCCCCTGCCAATAGGCCCTGTCGAAGAGGACAATGGGCATGCTGGGTGCCTTATGGGTTTGGACCAGGGTCAGCACTTCGAACATCTCGTCCAGGGTACCGAACCCACCGGGGCAGACGATGATGCCTGAGGAGTATTTCATGAACATCATCTTGCGTACGAAGAAGTAACGGAAAGTGATGCCCAGATTCACCCAGCGGTTGAGTCCCTGCTCCATGGGCAATTCGATGCCCAGACCGACGGACTTGCCCCCGACCTCAGCAGCGCCCTGGTTGGCCGCCTCCATGATACCAGGCCCTCCCCCGGTGATGACCGCCATACCGGCCTTGGCCAGGTCGCCGCCCATCTTGCGCGCAGCAGCATAGGTGGGATCATCCCTGCCGGTCCGCGCTGAGCCAAAGATGGCGGCTGCCGGACCCAGCTCCGCCAGCGCACCGAACCCGTCAACGAACTCAGCCTGGATGCGTAGCACCCGCCAGGGGTCCATATGCAGCCAGTTCGTATCGCCGCCTGATGAGAGCAGACCAGCGTTGGCATCCGCCTCGGGAATCATGGGCCCGCGCATGATGACCGGACCGCTGTGGTAGGTCCTGCCTAAGTCCGGGCCTTCATCGTCATTGTGATTGTCAACCATATCCGCCATGTACGCATTCCTTCATCGGGCCCCGATCCGAAGGACCCGCTCGATTCTGTTCCGGCTCTCATGATAGCGGCCCCCGCCGCCCGGCTGACAGCAAGGTAGCCATCGGCACTCGACTATTCAGAATGCTGTCTGTCTAGGCAGAGCTCACACGGAATACGAACTATTGAGCCAAGTTTCTTGCTTCCTTGCTTTACGGTTCTGTTCGATAACTATCAAGGCAGATCTGAATATTTGGCTACATCTCAAACTTCATCTGCGCCGAACCAGTCATATCAACTTCCTTCAGTGAAGCTGTTTGCGCGAATTGGCTCAATTCCATCTCGGCATGGGCATAGGGGAATGAGACCCGCAACTGGCAGGTTCCCCTTTTAGTTCTCACGCCGAAATGTGCGTACGATACGCCGCCTTCAGGCGGAACCTGGCGGTAATGGCGTGATGTCTGCAATACGGTGAGACATCCCGCATATTCTCCGTCAAGCCAGACTTGGATTGTCGGCCAACCTTTGTACTTACCTGTTTCAATGAATCCATGCAGCAATCTCACCCAGACCTCGTCACTGGTGGAGAATCGGTTAAACAGATCCTGATGCTTTGCCGCACCCGACACACCAACGGTCTGCCACTTATCTATACCCTCTACGATGCACTGACCATCGGGACGCTGATTGCATGGGCGATGCACACCCCTTCCCTTGAAACGCCGGGACTGCCTAGACTGCTTCAATACCGTAGAAGCACTGGATGAAGAATCTGACGATTTGAAGATAGTAGTGAACCCTCCACCTAGTTCGCTCATATACCGGCGCATCCATTCAAAGCACTCCTGCGTCTGCGCGGCGTCAGACAATGCACGATGCTCCTCGTTCTCTGCGATGCCGAATCTGCGAATAAGATCCTGCAGCCGATGGTGCTTCTCCTGTGGAAACAAAGCTCGGCTCATTTGCAAGGTATCCATGCACACTGGGCCGGGCATGGTATACCCCACTCGTGCACTCTCAGCTTCGAAAAACCTCATATCGAAGCGCAGATTATGACCTACAACAGGGTCGTCGCCGACCCAGGACCAGAACAAAGGCAACACATCGCCGATCTTCGGCTGACCCTCCAGCATGGCATCAGTAATGCCGGTCAATTCGACAATCCTGCTGTCCAAACTCCTGCCGGGATCGACCAAGGTGTCGAAACTGTCGACAATGCTCCGGCCGCGAACCTTCACTGCCCCGATCTCGATGATCTGATCCATCTGTGCACGCAGACCCGTCGTCTCGGTATCAAGCGCCACATAATCCGCAGGCAAGCCGTCATCGTTGTCAGCAGGTTTCATATTATCGTTCAAAGGAACTAGCTCGTCAGCGGGCCGTTTTGCATGTTTTCCTCTCGGACCATGCCTTTTCTTAGCAGTTGGGCTTATATGCTCATTTCCGAGGTCTTGAGTCTTCTGTTTATGCGCCATCGCATACAGCACTACCAACAGAATGATAACCGCAATAATGATTCCTGAGATCACCGGATGCATGATGATCACGCCAAGCACTGCAAGAATGACAATACCCAGCAACGTGCCCTTGTCATTCTTCCTCTTCCTCACGATTGATAAGCTACACCGCAGCCTGGAAACCCATCAACATTATTCGGATTCCCTCTATCAGTGCGTGTAAACATCAGCGGACACCTTTGCAGGGAACGAAGAGCATGACTCATGCAAGGTCCAGTGTGGATATATCGCTTTCTGCATAAGTTCGCTCACTTACAACATGCCATAATCAAGTAACTCGGCAAGACGATACTGAACATCGACCGGCAGTAACTGATGCGTCGCTTATATGTCTTCGCTATGACTGCTGAAAACAAACTTACCTTTGAAACAAATTCTTGAACATTCCCATTGCTTTCCCAGTCCGCTATAACTTCTGCAGCAGAAGATGTGGGGGGAAATATATAATGCGGCGTGACTCTGCATCAAACCTTAAACATACTGAATACAGTACTTTTCGTATATTCTGACCCAGTAAGCAGCAAGCGCACTGAAAACGGGCTTTATGGTAAAATGCGCGTACTTACGGTAAAAAGCCCAGATAGGCTTGACCTTAATGTCACAGCAGACATATGAATCCTGCCACGCAAACACCTCTTTGATAAAAAAGACTCGATCTATCGTCTGATGACTTTCCCATTCAAGCATCTGATCAACAACATCGTCTGCTCTTCAAATAACTGACAGATTGAAAGCACATTGACTCTGCAAAAGTATAAGCACGAATCACGCTTAAACTTTCGAGCAAGGGGACCCTATTCTGCAATTTATCAATCCAATCAAATACCTGTCCAAAGGAGCTATGTACAAAAGCAACGCTAACGATTTATTTCCAAACTTGGAGCTGTTTTCCACAGGATTCGATTAGCATCGTAAACCCGTCATCTCTGTGACCTACAGGGGGGGGGGCTGATATGAATGCCAACTTCTGTCTCGCTTAGGCCTGCATGATATTCTATTGCCGTTCACTGAAGACGAGAGGAAGCACAAATGCGTAAGGGCATCGCGGCTACAGTTGCCGCAATAGTCATGTTGATGGGCTTGTCATCCTGCGAAGGAAATTCTTCAACAAGCTCGGATGCAGGAAAGCAAACGACCAGTTCACAAGGGGAGCCCAAGAAAACGAACAAAGCCCCACAACCGGCCGATCTAACAGGGACATGGAAGCAGACAAACAGTTCCGATAAAGACCACTACCAGCAGGCAACGGTGACCGCTGATAGCATAGAAATAAATTGGGTGAGCCCCGACACCTCCAGCCTATATTGGTCCGGCAGCTTCACCCCACCCACCACCGCCGGCGGCTACTCTTGGACCAGCCAGGGAAACAAGGACAAAATGTCGCAGAGCTTGCTCGCCTCACAGGACGACACCAAAGATTTCAAGTATGAAAACGGTGAAATCACATACAAGGCCAGCGCGATGGGCACCACAACCACCGTTCACCTCAAGAAGCAGTAAAAAAAAAATATCTGTATAGCCCCCCCCCTCAACTTCTACCCAAGAAATGTCATACAAAAGCGTATTTCTGAGGTGCGATCTGCTTTCCCTATGCAAGTCAGGTCATGCCAAAGATATGAAGCAGAGTCCAGACGATACCTGCACCCAGAGAGAATCCAACGGCTGAAGTTACACAGAAATGGATGACCGGCCCCACAATCGGATGGGACTTGAACGCCTGGCTGTAGTATTGATTTCCGGGCATGAGCCACTTTCGTTCAAAGTGGCTTCGTTTACTGCGGTCCACTTCCTCGCCCGACAGAAAGGCCTTGATCTCCCGATAGGTCTGCACATCATTGCGGGCTTTAATCTGCTCAATGTACGCGGCAGCTATGATACCCAAAATGCCCGTTATCAGAACCATGGCGAGCATGGCATACAGAATCACATCTGACTTATTCAACTTCATATAGAGAGCAAACCCGACGATAAGGGTCAAAAACATGAAGACCGTGAGAATTCCACAGACCAAGCCGAGTCGGCGAAGGTTTTTGGTTTCCGAATCAATGCTCTTCTCCATGATGTCGAGGTCTCCTTTGATCAGCTGGTCGATGGTCACATCGAAGAGGTTGGACAGGAGGAGCAGGTTCTGTACGTCCGGGTAGGTACGATCGTTCTCCCAGTTGGATATGGTCTGGCGGGACACGAATATTCTGCCGGCGAGATCGTCCTGGGACATGCCCCGCTCCGAGCGATACCGGCGAATCTGATTGCCCAGTTCCATACCCCTGCCACCCGCTTTCCCTGACCATCGTCCGCTCACCAATGTTGGTTTGATGACTATGCGCTTGCATCATCGTGACCTGCGCAAGTCCGACCCCCTCAAGCTATCAACCCAACCCCTCACCCAGCAAAAATTCCCCTGCCAAAAGTCTTTGACACCCTCATTTTCAAGGGTTATCAGCATAACTCAGCCAGAATGTAGGTTGAAGAAACACCCCCGGACAGGTCATCAGCGCAGCACCAATCACATTCGCCTCCCATTGCCAAGCCCAGATCATGCAATGATGCGATACAAGAATAAGAAGGTATAGCCAGCGGGCGAAGACCCCGGCGAAGACCCCGTCATACACCGTAGAATGCATGAGGCGCATCGGGAGGATTAAGCCAGCGGATGCGCTTTACGCTTGGAAATCAAATCTGGCCACCGCAAAGACGTGAAGGATCCGGTTCATGGATAGTCATAGGCATAAATTTCAAAGGCTGGCTCATGGGAATGGTGGTCATCTTCAAAAGCGACCTTAAGGAGGGCAGCTCGGGTGAGGGCTTATACACCACGCCATCACACCGACATCAGACGATCCGATAAGTGAGCTCAGAACTGCCAGGAGTTGACTATGGAGTGGACGGAAATCAACGGCTACTTCTGTATGGACAGCCAATTGCTCGACACCATGGGGTCCAGAAACCTCGACCGTGGCCTGCCCTGTTTAATTTCACTGACACAGGCTCCTAGG
This sequence comes from Bifidobacterium sp. POST2/T3 (B1), assembly GCF_058197115.1. Lineage (NCBI taxonomy): Bacteria > Bacillati > Actinomycetota > Actinomycetes > Bifidobacteriales > Bifidobacteriaceae > Bifidobacterium > Bifidobacterium sp. POST2/T3 (B1). The sequence continues at coordinate 41,222 of NZ_JBVPQK010000002.1, read as the reverse complement.
GTCGAAAGATTATTGCAGCAGCACGTTTCACAGTTTGTGCCAGATGCTCGAATGCCTCAGAATACGACGGAGTATCCTCCCTTGAAAGTCGAATTCAGGAAGAAATTGCAGGACACGGATACGCTCCAGGTTGACTTGGCACAGGCAACCGCTCAAGAAAACTAGTTGGTGGCATCCAGGACAGCAACACTGCCCAGCTCGTGATCCCGCCCCAAATACCAAGAAATGCTCATGCATATCCATCCCTTATCTTCACTTACTGCCCTTTGCTCTCAATGCCATCAATCAGCAGGACATCGAGCCGTAGGGCGGGGAGATCCTCTGCCTTCTCAGAGACGGGTGAATACAGGCCAAGCCGCGACAACCGTCCTTCCATGCCAGCCGGGACAGGACATCCGCATCGGATGATGCAGTAGCGCCAACGACCGATCCACGCCGCGGGGAACGGCAGGACGAACAATATCAGAGCCCCCCGCCTGTCGCCAGTAGCCAGCATCAGCCAATAGACTGTATCCAAGATGCTTCAACTACCCGATATGCGCCCATGAAACGCTGCAGGGGAAGATGTCCAAAACTACGAAGCACAGGTATCAAAGCTTGTTGTTTGGCTCCCCCGTCAGTCATTCGCAAGTGTTACAAAGCCAAACCTTTCTCATCATTGGCGTTCTATGATTCGTAGGGCCAATCACGAGAGGTCGTCGGCATGTCGCAATGCCTCACATGATGTGGATGCGCAACAATCCGTTGGAATGCTGGGTTGGTCAGGAGTGGTTGAGGATGTGGTCCAGATCCTTGACTATTTGCTGGTTGCCGCCGGACTTTCGCATGTCCTCGCTGATTCTGTTGACATTGTCAGCGATTTGTTTGTCTGCCAGGATCATCGAGGCTGCACGCCCCAGCGTCTGCCCGTTGATCTTTTTGCGCCTCACCACCGTTCCCGGCCCGAGCTCTGCGATTCTCGCCCCTACCGTCGGCTGATCGTCGGCCATGGGGACCACCACCACAGGCACCTTATAATAGAGGGCTTCGTTGACGCTGTTCATGCCGCCATGCGTTATGAACAGGTCAGCCTTCTCAAGGACGGCCAGTTGATCTACAGACTGGTTGATGAATATGTTATGAGGAACCCGGCCCAATTTCATCTGGTCGAAATTACGGCCTACCGAGAGCACCACTGTGACATCTCTATCTCCGAACGCTGCCACCACAGCCTGGTAAAAGGGCATAAAGGTATTGAAGATCGTGCCCAGCGACGCATAGATGACAGGCCGCCCCCCACCTCTGTTGAGCTCATCGTCCAGACGGGCATCCTTGGCTTGCGCTGCTCTGCCATCCAGAGAGGGGCCGATGAACTTGAATAGCTTGTCCGAAAACGCTTCATTGTCAAGCTGGAAAGACCGGGACGTGTAGACGTACGTAGGTGTCGGATTGTTGTCGACCATCTCCGTGACGAAATCGTCGGATTCAATGCGCCCATGCCGTCGCATCGAAAGCGACATCAGTTTCACAACGGCAGGAAACTTCAGCAGACTGGTCACGTGCAGCCCGCCCGTATCAGACAGCTTGGCAAGAATCGATCGATTGTAAGCAAAAGTGGATGACAGGCGGATGGAGGGCACGCCGTTCTGATCAGCAAGGCACTTGCCCGACAGCAACAGACCTTCATACACGTAAGCATCGTACTGCTTCTCGGCTGCCAAACGCCGGGCTGTCTCTATCGCATAAACCCCGCCACGAAGACTCTGCACCTTGTTCGGCTGCTCAGAATAATCATCATAGGGAACAAACAACGCACCCGAATCTTCTATCTAATTTCGCCATCGTAGATCGAAGACATAGGTGACCGAATAACCGGTCTCCACCAAAAGACACACAGTTCCCAAGGTCGGATTGATATGACCTTGATAGGGCATATTCAGCATGAGAAGGGCACCCCTCGTATGCATGAAGCCATATCACGCCGCCCCGGAACAGCACCCTCCCTTATCCATTACCGTCCCTCCCTTTACTGAACCCGCATCCAAGCCACCACATGACGGACATCACAACATTCAGGAAAGTCCCAGCCTTTTATGCGCACTGTGCCTCTTGAACACACGCCTTTCAATGCTTCTTAATTTAGTCCAATACTGGCAATCCAGAATCTCTAGGGTTGTCCTAATAATCTCAACTCACTCAGATCAGAACTCGCAACAAGCGGTGCATACTGCCTAGGAATATGACAATGCACTAATCCAGATATAAACAGAAAAAGCTGATGGATCATCACCATCCAGTCGGCATATGATCAGGCAGCCGCCACATCGTCCAAGGACAAGCCATAGCGTTTCCTAACAGCTCTGATGAACTTCTCCTGATCGGAGCTGTGCACCTCCAAGGCCGGTACAGGCGAGGGGTTGAAGTTCTCATCCACTGCAATAAAGACAAAGACGCCCTCCCCTACACTGACTGGTTGCCGCCCGAAACCGAGCATCAGTACGTTCACGTAAAAGGTCATGGTATGAGTTCTGGTGGCGATCATAGTAACTTCGAAATCTATCCGATCGCCAACATGAGTCCGTTGCTTAAAGGAGAAGTCCCTGATGGACACAGTCAAAACACGCCCATTCACATACTTTTCAGCCAAAAGACCCAGAGCGGAGTCGCACTCGCGGATCATGGCTCCCCCATGGGTGATTCTCAAATGGTTGAGCATCCTCGGCTCAACGAAAAAATCGCCGATATGCACCTTATAAATGCTCTCGGTCACCGGTCACCTTCTTTCCTCTGCCTCTATCGATACGGTTGTTGTTTTTACTACGGGGCGATAGGGGAAGACTAAAAACACCATGTTGAGCACAGTGCAGGTACAGGACAAATCCGTTCTTGCACTTGAAGACGCACTCCTCACAAGGATCCTTGTCACAGTAAACGTAGGCGTCATCGTCAGCCAAAGCAAAAACATAGCCAGACTTATCTGGTCGCAGATAAGTGATCTGACAGCCTGTGAAAGTGAGCAGCGCGATCCAGTCCAGGTCGTGCTGCTCTCTGTCTATATCGCCTACCTCAACAGTGATTGCATTGGAATTAAATCCACCCACGATGGCATATGAGAACTGATGATCCTGGTCAAGAGGGAGCGCAGAAACCTCTTTATACAAATCCTCGCTTGCTTTGCTAAGGCTCTGGACCACACCAGGCACATCCCCATCCGATGTCTGAACATCTTGGCCGCTTTCTCGGACAAGGTCGTGGAGACCACTGGACCGGGTCGAATCAGCATTTGAGGTTCGATCCAGGTCCATGTCCAAGAAGATTGAGGAGTCGGCCTGTCTGTAAAAGGCCAACCTCTTTCGCATCATGCGGGGTTTACGACGGGCATGCGACCTGGTCGGACTGAAGGTTAACGATCCATGTTCATTGGTCTCGACCATGACAACCTCTTTCATGCCGTCAGGAAAGCAGATACTTCTTGATCTTGCCGGAACTAGTTCTGGGCAGAGACTTGCGCACTTTCAAAACTTCGGGCCAGAACTTCTTGATTACTCCACGCGAGGCCAGATACTCTTTGACCTGTTCCAATTCAAGCGGTCGTTTACCCGTTTTCATGACTATAAATGCACCTATTCGCTCACCCAGACGGGGATCATCAACACCGACCACGGCCGCCTCTGCTATATCTGGGTGCCCCAGCAGATAGCTCTCCACCAGGCCAGTTGAAATATTCTCGCCTCCTCTGATGACCATGTCCTTAAGCCTGTCATCCATGACAAGAGCTCCGTCCGGCGTCATATGCCCCTGGTCCCCAGTGGAGAACCAACCATCGCTGGTGAGAACCTTATGGGTCTCTTTTGGATTTCGGTAATACCCTTGAAAGACCGTGGGCCCTTGTACCAGGATCTGGCCAGACCGGCCCCATTCCCTCACCTGTCTACCTGTCTTGTCGACCAGCCTAATCTTGGTTCCGCATATCGGAAAACCTGCAGTGGTCATCCCCTCATGAGCACGGTAATAGGCCGGCGTTGTACAGGAAAAGGGGGCGCACTCGGTCAAACCATATATGTTGTAAAGGGGAAGTCCTGATTTCCAAGCCATACCCAGCATGTCCTGTGACAGAGGCGCGCCTCCGGAGATGACCCGTTTCAGGGGGTCACCCGGCCTATACCAAGCAAGCAGGTCATAGACGACGGTGGGCACGGTGACCGTGTATGTACAACAGTACCGTCTGGTCAATTCCATCATGGCCTGGCTGCTGTATCGACCAAGAAGCACCATGGATCCACCAGCAAGAAATGTCGATACGATGCCGTGATGGAAGCCTATGGCATGGTAGAAGCCTGAGGCTAGGATCAATCGATCCTTGCCGGTAATTTCGTAGATTTGATTGAACGAAATTTCACTGGCGAGAATATTCTTATTCGAAAGCAGGCACCCTTTGGTGTAGCTGGTCGTGCCCGAAGTGCAGAGAATGGCGGCTGGGCGGTTAGCTGCAGACAGGGAGTCGTAACCAGATTCCGCAGGAGATGCGGACAGAGACAGACGGCGCTGGATGAATAGAGTCTGCTGATTTAGCTGGACCTTCCCGCCACTATAATTGTGAGCCCCATCCCTGCAGGCCATGGCCAGAGGACCTTGATCATGGTCCATAACCAGCAGAGATGGCTTCATCTGCTCGACCAGGTAGCAAGCCTCGTCTGGATTGAGACGGGGACTAAGTGGCATGGTCAGCAATTCCGCCTTGAAACATGCGATGAGCATGATCACATAGGTCAGATTCGTCTCCATCTGCAAGCCCACGACATCGCCACGACGCACATGGCATTGATCAAGAATGGAGATGGCCAAGTCGGCCATTCGGTCAGCCTCGGCATAGGTCAGCTCCCTTTCTTCACTAATCAGGAAAACGGATCCTGGCGTCGAACGGCATCGCCTTCTCCAACGTTCGCCGAGCGAATCCCCCGACAACACAGAGCGGGACACGACCTGATCGGTTTCGGCTGCAGCCTCCATATTCATCTCCAGACCACCTTGATCAGTTCGATTCTTCAGCAGATCCTGGCGCTGCAGTCTTCTCAATAAGTTCTGTGAGCGCCTGACGAGCATCAGCCACCAAGCCATAGTCAGCCAGATCGAAGATGGGCGCCTCGGCATCGGTGTTTATAGCTACCACACACTTGGACTTATCCATCCCGACAGTGTGCTGAATCGTTCCGGAAATCCCGGCGGCCAGATAGAGATCGGGGGCAACAGTCTTCCCTGATTGACCTACCATTGTGGAAGTAGCGAACCACCCGGCATCGACCGCAGCCCTTGATGCGCCAACGGCACCATTCAGCTGCTCCGCCAAACTGTTAACCAGTGCGGCCCCATCCTTATCCTGAAGTCCACGACCGCCAGCTACGACCAATCTGGCTGTGGACAGGTCTGGCCCCTGATTTTGATCAGAGAGCGTGAACTGAGCATCATTGTCATCGACGGTAGCTTCCTTATGAATCACTGGAATTGCTTCGTCTCTCTCTGCAGGAGGTACAGCCGTAAGATCAACAGTGAATACTGCAGGCACATTGCACCGGTAGCCCTGGATCAAAGAGCCCGAATACACTTTTTTATGTACGGTGAGTATTGAAGCTTTCTTTGAAAGATCGATGACATGGGTCACGGCCGGTACTCCCATGATGGCTGCGAGACGGACAGCGATTTGCTGGGAGAATCTGGTGTCATCAAAGAGCACAAGAGCATCAGATTGCTCTTTGATATAGTCAGCCACGGCCTGAGCGGCACCATCGGGATTGGCTGGCCCAAGTGCCTGGCTCTCCAGAACAGTGACCTGGTCAAGTCCCTTGTAGCGGGCATCGCCCTGATCAGGCAGGACCAATGCCTCCAATTTCGAACCCAGATCCGCACGAAGAGCAAAGGAAGTCAAACTCCCAGCTGATTCATCAAGAGAAAGACCGGGTAAGACCAGGAATACGGTATCGAATTGCATGATCACTCCTTCTTCAGTCGAATGCCAACCTGGTCCAAAGCACGGATCAGGTCATCGACAGAGTCCACCATTATGACCTCCTTGCTGGAGGCTGGAACCTCTTCCATCTCCAATTTTTCAAGAGGATCCTTTTGGCTCGATTCCGCTTGGAACTCCTTGATCTGATAACGTTTGGCCGCCATCTTCAAACGAAAACTGGGCAGACGCGGCTTGTTGATGGTGTCGAGGACCGAAACCACTGCTGGAAGCTGAACGGTGCCTTTCACCGCCCCCTTGTCCAGAAGGGACGTGTAGCAAAGACGAGGTCCAACGAACCCTAAAGCATCCACTGCATCCACTAAGGGCCAACCGAGGGCGGCAGCCAGTTGGGCAGGAAGGACACCCTGGCTGTCATCCGTAGCCTGATCCCCGCAAAGAACCAGATCGAATGGCCCTTCCTTGTTGACAGCCTGGGCAAGAATGTCAGCCAGCCCGGCGTTTTCCTGGTCCGTCTTGACCTCAATAGCATCCTGAGCACCTAAGGCCAACGCATCCCTTAGTGCCGTCTCAGAATCCGGACCTACGGAAGCCGCAGTCACGCTACCCTGGTCATCCTGATCCTGAGCCAGCTGAAGACCCGCTTCGAGCGCATACTTGCCATAATGATCCAGAACTACGTCTCCGCTGGTGAGACGACCTTCAGAAAGAGAAGGCTGGGGGCCAGGATCAACCACCCCCTTGACCAATACAAGCACCTTCACCGCCCCACCTCCTTGCCTGCATACTCCTTGTCAAGTTCGTTGGCGATGGTCACACGTTGAATCTGGTTGGTCCCCTCGAAAATCTGAAAGACCTTGCTGTCGCGCATGAGTTTTTCTACGGGATAGGCCTTGGAGACTCCGTACCCACCAAAGACCTGGACCGCATCGGTAACCACGCGTTGCAAAGCGTCGGTCACATAGGTCTTGGTCATCGCCCCTTCCTTGCGCACGAGGTTGCCCTGATCCATCATGGTCATGGTGTTGTGGATCAGCACTTGTGAGGTCTCCAGTGCGATTGCCATATCGGCCAGCATCTCCTGCACGGCCTCGAATCGAATGATGGGCCTCTTGAACTGACTGCGAATACGGGCGTATGAGACAGATTCGTCAAGCGCACGTTGCATGATGCCGGCAGCCAGTGTGGCCACAAACGCCCGAGACAGATTAAGACTGTTCATAGCCACCTTGAAGCCAGCTCCCTCGTCCCCCAGACGGTTGCTTGCCGGCACACGGACATGATCGAAGTTGACAGTGGAGGTGTCAGACAGGCGCAAGCCCATCTTATCTTCATGAGCGCCCACACTGATGCCTTCACGAGAACGCTCGATCATGAAGGCGCTAAGCCCCTTGTTTCCGGTGTCAGCCGTACGGAAGATACCTACATAGACATTGGCGATGCTGCCGTTGGTGATGAATGTCTTTTCGCCAGTGAGAATGTAATCATCCCCATCACGGGTGGCCGTGGATTTGACTGATCCCGCATCCGTGCCTGCATCAGACTCGCTCAGCGCGAAAGCTGCGAAAGCGCCTGGTTCGATGATGTCGGCAAAACGCCGGGCCTGGTCCGCGCTGCCTGCAAGCATGACTGAGCGAAGTGCCACGAAGGTCGAAACCAAGGTGATGGCGTATCCAGCATCATACTCGGCCAGTTTTGAGAAGACCATAGCAGTGGTGGAATAAGGCAAACCTGCACCGCCATATTCCTCGGGTATCTCCAGCATGTGCAGACCCATGTCGAAAGCGGGCTTGAAGAGTTCCACCGGGCATTGCCCCAAGTGGTCGTACTTGCTGACGACCTCTGGGGTCAATGTCTGGTCAGCAAACTCCTGAACCATTCTAATGAATTCACGTTGTTCTTGCGTATACAGTAAAGCCAATGTCCTCTCCTTATTTCCTTCCCTTAATGGATGGGGATCAAATTGGATCGCCGATGTGCCTGGTAGAAGCCGCCGCCCCGTCCAAGAGCATCTGACGGATTTGCTCATCCGTATAGCCGGCTTCGCGCAGTACTGACTCGGTGTCGCTTCCTTGGGCACGCGAAGGTCTGAGCTCGGGCTTGCCTAGTGAGGCGAATTTGACGGGATTGGTCGGGATGAACCGCTCCTGTCCGGAGGGGAAACGCATCTTCCTGACCTCGTCATTGTCCAGAGCCTCATCATCGGTATAGATTTCGGTTGGCAGGTAGCAAGCCTCCAAGGGCAGATCCTCTTTCTTGAAAGCATCAAGCCAATGCTGAAGTGGCCTCTTGCGGAATTCCCCATCCAGAATGCTAATGAACTCCCGGTTGAGTCCCTCGGCATTGATCTTGTCTATATCCCTGTATCTGGGATCATCCAGCAGATCTTCACGCCCCAGCAGAGTCATGACCTTGTTGTAGTCCCTGTTGAATACCGGCACACACATGACAAACCACCGGTTGTCGCTGGTCTGATAACAATTGTTGAACGGGTTGGAAACCTCCATGCGTGTCTTGGGATAGGGATTGCCATACTGGGCTGAAACCATGGCAACGTTCTGCATGAAAATGGCCGCATGATGCAGAGCCACAGTGATCCTGTCGCCCTTTCCGGTTCTGGCCTGTCTGATCAGAGCGGCACAGATGCCGGCTGTCAGACACATAGCTACTTGAAAGTCGCCATAGCCATTGGGCGGATTCATAGGGCTGGTGCCCTTCTCCATAGTGGTGGCCAGAACACCGCCGCGCGCCATATAGCTGGTGGCATCGTAACCTGCCGTGTTCTTGTTGGGCCCGTCCTCCCCATAACCGGAACACTGAGCGTAGACCAGCTTGGGGAATCGATCCTTGAGGGAGTCATAATCAATGCCCAGGTGTTCGAGTGACTTGCTTCTCAGGTTGGTCAGAAAGACATCCGCCCCCTCCAACAGCTTCATGAAAGCCTTCAGGCCATCCTCCTTCCGCAAGTTGAGTGTTACAAAACGCTTGTTGAGGTTGGAGATATCGAAACCCAAATTCTCGTCATCCGCGTAGGGCATGTTGAAGACAGCTCCCTGAGTACGCTCAGCATCGCCTTTGGGAGGCTCCACCTTGATCACGTCAGCACCCCACTCGCCCATGATCCTGGCGACCGTCGGTGCAGCCAGGAATGTGGTCATGTCAACGATGCGGATGCCACTTAAAACCTTGTCAGTCATAAAATTTGCCTTTTCCACATGATCCGCCGACGGTTCATCACCGCCGGCGAAAGCTTGTGTCACTTGATGATGCCGTTGTCTGCTATCAGCTTGCGAGAGGCCGTCAAGCGCTGAACCGTGCGCGGGCCCTCCTCCAGCCACATAGCACGGCAATCACGGTACATGCGTTCTACAGGACCATAGGGGTTGTCCTCGAAGTAACCAATGCCCCCGAAGATTTCGAAGCAGTAGTCAGAGACCAGCTTGACCGTGTCTATGCTGAAGAGCTTGCACATGGCAGCTTTCTCCTCGATGTCCTCCCCCCTGTCATACTGCTCAGCCAGGTCGGTCAGCATGCAACGCAGAGCGAAGATGTGGGTACCCATATCGGCGATCATCTGCTGGATGGCTTGACGCTTGGCCAGGGGCTTACCGAAGGTAACGCGGTCCTTTGCGCGGGCAATGGCCATCTCCAGGAAGCGCTGGCTCATACCGAGATTGGAAACGGCGATGTGAGCGCGAGAGATGGATAGAGATGCTATCGCCACATGGAGGCCATCACCTTCCTCGCCCAGTTGGAATCGCTTGTTGACGCGCATATTGGTGAAGCGCAGCCCGGCATGTCCTGCACCCCTGCAGCCCATCATGTGGGGCATGGGAACAATCTCATATCCCGGTGTGTCAACAGGCACATAGAAAGCAGTAAGGCGCTCGGGACCTGGCTTGTCGGGATCGGTCACAGCAAAGACATAGGCCGCGTCCGAACAGTCGGTATGAGAAATCAAGGTCTTTTCGCCGTTGAGAATGAAGTCATCGCCATCCCTGACGGCAGAGGTATGCAGATCGGCGCCCGTTCCACCAGTTTCCTCAGTCAGGGCAAAGCAGGTGAAGATGCTTTTGTCCTGAAGCTTGGGCATGACCTCGGCCTTGAGCTCGGGCTGCCCGAACTCATTCATGATCCTCCAGTTCAAATCAGCGGCATAATGCAGGTGCATTCTCATGCCGCCGGGTCCACGGGAGAAACGCTCCTGGACTTGGAAGATCTGATGGCAGTTCAGACCGAAACCACCATACTTCAGCGGAAGCGCAAACCTATATAGATCATTGTCAATAGCCAGTCGGAAGAACTCCTTGGGGAAGGTATTGGTAACTTCCACCTCCTTCTGCATTTCATCAAATTCGTTCTCTGCAAGGTGCTGGATCTGCTTCAGATAGAGTTGGAACTCATCATCAGTCATTTTGGTTCCGGGTTGAGTATGCACCAGCTTTTGTGTTGGTTCCATTACTTACTGCTCCTTTTCTTTTGTGCCAATCTTTTTGGCAATCAGAAATACATCAATGACCAGTCCGACCAGGGCCACACAAATAGCCACCATGTAGGCACCGCGATAGGCCTCCACACCTGCCGACTGGTCTATAAAACGCGCTGCGATCTGAGGACCCAGGAGTGCACCAATGGCATAGCCGAAGAACATGATGCCGTAGTTGGTACCGGAGTGGGTTTGGCCAAAGACGCTACTTGTCAGGGTCGGGTAAACCACCAAGACGCCACCGAAGGAGGCTCCCAGCAGAATGAGGAAAATTGCAAAAAACCAAACATTGCGGGCTACGCTCAGGCCACCCAAACCCACCATGGTCAGGATAAGAATCAGAGCCAGGGTCTTGGTCTGACCCAGCTTGTCGGTCAAGCGCCCAGTAATTAGACGGCCGCAGAAGTTGGCCAAAGTATTTATGACAACCATATTGGCTGCCGTTATCGGAGTCATGCTGAGCTGGACCTGGGCAATGGGCGACAAGGAGCCGATCAGCATGATGCCTGCTGTGCAGGAGATGGCGAACAGGGCCAGCATGAGCCAAAAGCGACCGGTCTTGAGCATCTGTCCAGGGGTGTAATCGTTGGACTCTACGATCGCCGTTGTCGCTGTGCCCGTGTTATCCACCTGCTCGGGTGAATCCATAAGCCAACCGACAGCCCAGCAAATGATGAGGTAGGCCAGACCAATAGGAATGAAGCCGTTCATCCCAAACTTGTCACAGAGGACAGCACCGACCTTAGCCAGGACCAGAGGCCCCAATGAAGCGGCAGCGAGCAGGAAGCCGGAAATGGTGCCTCGCTTCTCAGGGAACCACTTCAAAGCAGTCAATAGAGCAGGGTTGTACATGATTCCATTGCCGGCGCCCGCCATCAAACCTACTGTCAGGTAAAGGAGCGGAAGGCTGTGGACAAACGCCGTCAGGCCCCATCCCAGCCCAAAAACGAGTCCTCCCACATACATGAGCTTCTTGGCCCCGAATCTGTCCATGATCCAGCCGGAGGCTACCCCAAAGCAGGCCATGAAGAACTGGTAGAGGGTCAATGTGAAGGCAACCTGCGAGGCGGTGCCATTTACAGCCTTGCGTAGGGGTTCAGCGAAGACGGAAAACGCTGACGACGCGGCACAACAGAAAATAATTAAGAAAGCCGCTGTGAAAACAAACCAACGGTTTCTGTTTTTCCCAGTGACAGCTTCTACCATTTGGCCTCCTTGCCCGATGAGTATCTGTCAATCCGTCTGCACAACTAGGCCTCACGATAGTGACGCAATTCACATATTCCCAATACAAAATAGGAATGATTTAATAGGGCAACAAAGTATAATTAGCAACTTTGCCAACAAGAAACTCACAAAACAGATCATCAAGGTTGCTCTGTATTAAAAATACATATGGACCCATAGCGAGTCATTATTTAATTTGTTGGATTTTTTTTCATACGATGGGAATGAATCGCAAGGAAGAGATCATATTCATACATGACTGCCGGGGCTAGATAAATTCCTCATGTAGCTTGAAGAAAAGAAGGTACGACCAGTGAATCTCCATCAGCTCAGTTACTTTCGAACATTGGTTGAATACAGACAATTCACCATAGCGGCAGAGGAATTGCATATCAGTCAGCCGACACTCAGCAATTCCATCAAATCCATGGAGAAGGAGCTGGGATGCCTGCTGGTCAAGCGATGTGGGCATCAGATAGAACTTACCGAATATGGCAAAATGTTCTACAACACTGCATGCTCCACTCTGACTGTATTCGATCAAGGGGTCAAAGCACTCCATGACAAGGTTCAGAGCGATGCCGACTATGTGAATCTAGCCTGCATTCCCACTTTCATCGGCACCTATCTTCCCCGCGCCATAAAGGCCTTCCAGGAAATGAATGGGGGAATGCCCAAGTTCATACTGGCCAACCAGATCTCCCTGCCCATTCTGGAAGGGCTGGTCTCCGATAAATACAAGATGGGAATCTGCTCCTACGACCCGAGATTCGAAGAACTCAACTTCATTCCTCTCTATGGCGAACGGTTCGTGGTCGCGGTTCCGCCGAGCCACCCCCTGGCTGCGTTCGAGACCATTAATCCCTACATGCTAACCTCATACAACTTAATCACCTACGGGGATGACACCCCTATTGGGCGCGAGATTCGAGAAAGCCTTGCCGATATCTGGGTGGATCTGCGCATAGCCGACACCCTGGATGGGGAGATCACGATAGCAGGCGAAGCCTTGGCCAACGATGCCGTTGCTGTGGTAGCAGACACTATCCTTCTGGATTCCTTCGAGCTGCGACGAATACCACTCAATGTCAGCAAGGACACCCACAAAGTCTATATCGTCTACGATCCGCGCCGTCAGCTTTCCCACTGGTACAAGGAATTCGGGCTCTTCCTGCAGAAGGACTTGGGAAAGGGACTGAACCCAAGACTGAAGATGCTCCGATCCTCCAGCTAACCATCAAGGATCACAGATTACGCCACTGGCCTACACAGTGGCAGGGCAAATCATTCTGCATAAAGCAACGACATGAAAAGACAACATACCCGTGAAAGGAATGAGGTAATGGACAATATCAATCCAACACAGTCTGCTCAGTTCTCGCAGACCAGCATGGACCCAGTGAAGTCGGATCGGATCGAAGGGGCCCTGGAGGAACTGAAAGAACACTTTGGCCCGGATGCACTCAAATCAGGAAGCGAAATCAACTCTGACTACGGGCACGATGAGATGGAAACCGTCTTCCACCTGCCCGATATTCTGATTACGCCGACCTGCACCGAGGATGTCTCCCAGGTCTTGAGAATAGCCGATCGCTACGAGATTCCCGTAGTTGCCAGAGGCGGGGGAACCGGTCTGGTCGGAGGTTCGGTGGCCGTCGAGGGTGGAATCATGATTGACCTGGCCGGCATGAACAAGATCATCGGAATTGACGTGACCAATGCCATGCTGATCACCCAGCCCGGTGTTCTTCTTAAGGATGTAGCGGCCTATGCCAAGGACCACGGTTTCCTCTATGCACCGGACCCTGGTGAAAAAACAGCCACCATCGGCGGGAACATATCTACTAACGCTGGCGGCATGAGAGCAGTAAAATACGGAGTGACCAGGAATTCGGTAGAAGCCATAACCGTGGTAACAGCCTCCGGCGATATCGTCAACTTAGGCGGCATCGTCAGCAAGAACAGCTCTGGTTTCGATCTGAAGGACCTGATCATAGGATCCGAAGGCACCTTGGCAATCGTCACCGAAGCCCGACTCAAGCTCTTCCCACTGCCCAAATTCAGCACCAGCCTGCTCATCCCATTCAACGACTATCATGCAGCTATTTCAAACGTTCCCAGAATTTTAGCCACTGGAATCAGACCCACTGCTCTGGAGTTTTTTGAGGAGGACTCTATTGCCCTCTGGGAGAACTACGCCCACGATTCCTTCCCTGAAAAAGGATTCAAGGCCTACCTTCTCCTGACTTTCGATGGAGCCAGTCAGCAAGCCATCGAGGAGGCCTATGAGGAAACGGCTGAACTCTGCCTGGCCCATGAGGCCGCCGATGTATTCGTTCTGGATGACCAATCTCTCTCTGACCAAGTGTGGCGAGCGCGGGACTCCTTCCTCGAGGCCTTCAAAAATTCCACATCACAAATGGACGAGATTGACGCTGTGGTTCCGGTAGGATCTTTGGCAGACATGGTGGACTTCACGCACTCCTATTCCGAAAATAACGGAATCAGAATAGGCGGGTTCGGGCACGCAGGAAACGGAAACCTTCACCTCTACATATGCCGAGACGACCTGAACGATCGTGATTGGCGAACCAAATTGCGTCTGGCCTTCGACGCTCTGTATGGCAAAGCATACGAGCTTCAAGGAAAGATCTCTGGTGAACACGGGATCGGTTACGCCAAGCGCGACTATCTGGTTGCCACAACCCTGCCTCAGGTTCTCACCATGATGCGTGCTGTGAAGCGGGCCTTGGACCCCAAGAACATTCTCAACCCTCAGAAAGTTATCTGATCGCAACCAGTATCCCACAACATTGCCTGGAAAATTAACGATCCTGGCGAACCGTCCGGGAGCCTGACCGGTCTTAGGTTCCCGGACGCATATTTCATTTTTTTTAGGGAGGAATCCTTAACTATGTCCACTCAAAACCCAGGGTCAGTCATGAAGAAGCCCAAGCAGTCCAAATATGCTTTCCTGATCGTTCTTTCCGGCATTATTTTCACCGGTGTGCCTGGGGCCATGATCTACAGTTGCGCTGGCATCTTCTTCTCACCCGTTTCGGAGTATTTCCATGTTTCCAAGGCAGCCGTGGCTGGATACTTCAGCGCCTTGAACATCACCATGATGGTGGCCCTGCCCATAGCAGGCAAGTTGATGAGCAAGTTCGACCTTCGCATCGTTTTAACATGCTGCGCACTCCTGTCGGGGATGGGATGCCTCTCCATATCTTTCATGTCGGCCGTCTGGCAATTCTACATAGCGGGAGTCGTCATGGGAATCGGTTTGCCGGCCCTCCTTTACCTGGCTGTACCCGCCATGATCAATGCCTGGTTCAAAGTCAAGGTAGGTTTTCTGACGGGGCTCTGCATGGCTTTCACCGGCATCGGCGGGGTCATCTTCAACCAGTTGGGTACTGTACTGATCAGAACAGGGCATGATGGATGGCGCCGTGGATACCTGGTATTCGGACTCATCATATTAGTGGTCACTCTCCCATTCACCATTTTTATCGTCCGTTCCGATCCCTCAGAAAAGGGTTTGGCCCCCTACGGCTCTGAACGGACAGAAGCCGATAATGAACCTGAGCTCCAAACCAAAGGCGTTATGGCGCCGAGGGCTATGAGAACCAGCGCCTTCATCGCCCTGGCAGGTTTCTGCGGCATTATTACCATGAACCAAACCGTCTATCAGTTCCTGCCATCCTATGCTCATTCATTCCAGAACAGTGCACCACAGATTGCCACCCTGACGGGTCTGATAGCATCCTGCTGCATGGCCGGACAGGCCATAGGCAAGGTCTTCTTGGGAGCTGCCAACGACAGAAGCATCATCGGTGGCATGGGGATGGGCATCGGCTGCGGCATTCTGGGTGTGGCGCTGATGGCCTTGATGCCTACGATCGCTCCTGTGCTTTTACTTGGATCCTTTGCCTTCGGATTCGCCTATGCTTTCCCCTCGGTTCAGACGCCACTTCTGGTTCGCGCTGTATTCGGATCCAAGGACTACACCAACATTTACTCCAGAGTTCAGATGGTCGGAGTCCTGGCCTCAGCCTTTGCTGCCCTCTTCTGGGGAACCATAGTGGACATGCCCCACGGGTACGCCATCATGTTTGCACTTAGCGCAGTTTGCATGATCATTACTTTCGTCCTCGGGGCCTGGGCGCTGAAGCAGCGTCCCAAGCTCAAGGCACTCATGGAGTGATCCTGCTCTAATCCAGAAACCCACGTTCTGAGCCTTTGTTGAAGTTTGGTGATTCGATCAGGTTGGTCAGTCAGTGAGGCATCGTGCGTAATGATGACGATTGTGGAACCCGAATCGTAGAATCTTTGACCTGTTCTCAAAATCGAGAGCGACAGAGGGCTCGTCAGCAAGAACACCCTCGGGATTCATGACGACGGCCCGTGCGAAGACGGCTCATGCTTTTCCTCACTAGATCATTCAAGCGGTTTTTGCCACGATAGGCCCGATGTCCAGAGAGCGTCGACCAACTGGTCAGATCTTCCGGAATTTCCCTTGCCGGGTGTCCGTACGTGGAGCAGGAGCAGCTTGACGTTGTCCACTATGCTTAAGGGAGCTGATGAGCGCAGATTCCTGCAGCACGAACCCGATTTTCTGGTTCCTCCATACGGCAGATTCCAGGTCTGACAGCATGCACGCGGATCTGCCTAGCAGCATGTATCGAGCAGGCCGAGGACGTTCAGCAATGCTCTCTTGCCAACACCAGGCTCTCCTATGATGGCGACCTTCTCGCCCTCTGCAACCGTCAGCGAGCAATGTTCAAAAAGAGTGACTCTTGCGCAAACTGGTAGCACGGGATTGGAGATAGTCAATGTAAGTGAGACAGGTAGATAATACGTAAACACTGTCCCTTCCCGCACCAACCAGGCAACATCGAAGAATCGATTCAATCCCTCTCCCTATAAGGACCAGTCTGCGCTCTCCCCCTGCAAGCGAACCATCCGCGCGAACTTACCATTTGCAGCCATAAGCTCCTGCGGAGAACCCTGCTCGACCACACGCCCATGGTCAAGAACGACAATCTTGTCAGCCTGCTCGACGGTGCGCATCCGGTGGGCGATGACCATGACGGTCTTCCCCACCAGCAGTTGTGACAGGGCTTCCTGCACCTGCGTCTCGTTCTCTACATCCAGGGAGGCGGTAGCCTCGTCAAGCAAGACAATCGGTGCATTCTTGAGGATGGCTCTGGCAATGGAGATTCGTTGCCGCTCGCCCCCGGAAAGTCTGGAGCCGTTTTCACCGATCATCGTCTGGTACCCCAGTGGCAGGCGTGAGACGAACTGGTCACAGTTGGCGGCCCTGGCCGCAGCCAACACATCCTCGTCACTGGCACCGCTCCGCCCCATCCGTATATTGCCCATGACTGTGTCATCAAAGAGCATCACGTCCTGGAAAACCACGGCATAGTCGCGCAGAAGAACCTCCGGATCCACTTGGCTCACATCCACTCCTCCTACGGTGATGGAGCCTGCAGCAGCATCCCAGAAGCGAGCCGCCAGCCGAGCACAGGTCGATTTCCCGGAACCCGAAGGGCCGACCAGGGCCGTGATCTCCCCCTCCCTGGCAGTGAAACCGACATCTTTGAGAACAGGATCACCTGCCGTTTTACCCGCAAGCGCGGGATAGGAAAAGGCAACGTGGTCGAAGACGATATCGTGCCTATCGGGGCGGAATTCCCCACTCCCCTCGGCCACAGGTTCATCGGTGATCGAGCGAATCCGCCGGGCCGAACTCTGGGACTGGAAGAGCTCCGAAACCAGCATAAGCGCCTGGTCAAAGGGGGAATAGATCCGTGAAACCATCAGGAGGAAGAGGAACATGACCATAAAATCGATCCTGCCCTCAATGATCAATCCGGCAGCCACCAGGAAGGTCGTTGCCACACCCAACCTCAAAACCACCATGGCGGAGTTCAATATGAGGCCATTGGTCATCTCGGTTCGGACCGTGGTGGCTTCGGTGTCATCGATGATCGAGAAGAGCCTGTCCAGATACCTGTCTTCTTGGTTAGTGGCGTGAATCTCCCGAACACAGTCGAGCGCCTCCTGAATGCCATCACTGACTCTAATTTGAGCCTGCCTCGTGCGCCGTGACGAAGCTTCAACGAATCGTCGAGTGGCAAAGATGATAGCGAAGGCCACCGGCACACTCCAGAAGGCAGCCAGGTCAAGAGCCCAATTGATAGGCAGAAGCGACAGGAATATCAGGACGGATGAGACGACCGCACCGTAGAGCTGGCTCAAGGCATGGGCATAGGCATGTTCCATGGTGGCCACGTCACCCAGAATGGTATCGGTCAGATCAGCTAGGTCACGCCGCCCAAAAAAGGAGAGCGGCAGTTTGCGCAGTCTCTCGGCCAGGTCGATCCGCTGCTTTCCGGTCTGGCTGAAGACCGCGCCATAGGAATAACTGTATTGAAACCAGGAGGAGCCGAAGAGAATCAAGGCAAAAGCCAGGAGACCAGCCAGGTAGGGCAAGATCTCCGGCAGGGGCGCCCCTGCTGTCAGGTGCTCAACAAAAACCTTCATGACCAGCAGAAGGAAGCCCGTTCCCGCCATGATGATCAGATTGGTCAGCGTGGTCCACAGCGTTCCCAGAACCACGATCTTCATGCCTTGGTCGGACAGGGCATACTTCTTCTTGAATGAGGCGAACACTTATGCCTCACCTCCTTCCCTCTTAGTGGCGGAATCACCGGTCGACATGTACGCAACAAATGGATCCGTACCGGGAACGGTGCGATCCTCAACCACAGTGAAGCCTGCGGGGTTTTGATCCGCTTTGTCGGCAGCCTTCGAAGAGTTGTCGACCTTCCAGGAGACCGCCCGCTCGTAATCAGACCAGAGACGGGCATAGGTACCCTGCGCATCAAGAAGCTGGCGATGAGTGCCCTGCTCAACCAGGCGGCCCCCATCCAGCACCAGAATTTGATCGGCATGCGCCACAGTCGACAGACGGTGGGCAATCATAAGAACGGTTCGCCGCCGACCCCCTTCATCCTGGGTCAGCTTGGTCAGCGCCTTCTGTATCAGGACCTCGTTCTCGGGATCGGCAAAAGCGGTCGCCTCATCCAGGACCACAATGGGAGACTCCTTGAGGATCGCCCTGGCCAGGGCCACACGCTGGACCTCTCCCCCGGAAAGATAGGTTCCCCCGGAGCCGAGCATGGTATCCAGCCCCTGGGGGAGCTTGTCCACGATGTCCGTGCACTGAGCCGCTCTCAATGCATCCAGGACCTGCTCGGCAGTCGCTTCCGGTCTGGCTGCGCGGACGTTTTCGAGCAGGGTCGCGGAAAAGAGCCTGTTTGTTTGGAAGACAAAGGCGACCTGCCCCATCAGATCGTGGGAATCGATGGACCTGACATCAATGCCGCCCACAGCGACCCTGCCAGAGTTCACATCCCAAAAGCGCGGCACCAGGCTGGCACAGGTCGATTTTCCTCCTCCCGAGGGACCGACCAGGGCCACCATTCCACCCTCCGGCACCTTGAAGTCAATCCGGTCCAGTGCTGGACGATTGGCACCCGGATAGGTATATGACGCCTGATCCAGAGTCACATCCGCCGACTTCGGGTGTTTCGGTTGGGCAGCTACCGTCAGGGGATCAATACTGAGCACGCCGGTAATTCTGTTTAAGGCATCGTCAGCCTTGCTGAAGGACTCACTGGAGAACTGCAGACGAGTCATGGCTGTGGGAACCATGCCCGAGAAGACGGCATAGAAGGCGAAATCGGTCAGGAAAGAGGTAAAGTCACTCTGCCCTGGAGCCAGCAGGATAGCTACAGGAATAATGAAAACCACAGTCCCGTTCAGGGCCGTCATCTGAATGGTCTGGGGCAGGTGGCAGATTTGCATGGCATAGTTCCTGGCTATTCGGCTGTAATGCTCGATGGCCTCGTGGAAGGCCTTGAAGGAATAAACCGTCTGCTGGAAGACCTTGACCACCGGAATGCCACGGACATATTCGGTTCCCGTCTTGGACATTCGCACCAGGGCATCCTGGTATTCCTTCATAAAGGACTGTCCCTGATCGTTCATCATGACACGGATGCAGACCAGGGCAATCAGGGTGGGGAAGAGGCAGGCCAGGCCCATACGCCAGTCGAAAATCAGCATCAGTATCGGCATACCCAGAATCATGGCGAAGGAGCCGGCTGCATCAGGGAGTATATGGGCAAGCAGATTCTCGGTATCGCCCGCCGAGCCATCAATGGTGCGACGCAACTCCCCTGAAGCATGGAGGTCGAAATAACCCAGAGGCAGGCTCATCAGGTGGCTTATGGCCTCTTTACGCATGTTGGAGGCACTCCGAAAAGCTGCCAGATGCGCCATCAACAGTCCTGCACAGTACAGAATGACGGAAGCCGCCGCAAACCCCAATCCGGCCCATCCGTATATGGCGATTCCCGTGGCCTGGGACCACTTCGGCGCTACGGCGAGGAGGTCTTTTACCGCCAGCCATATGCAGATATAGGGTCCAAGGCCGGCAATCGTGGAGAGGGCGGACAGACCACAGCCGAGATAGGAAAACACCTTACGAGGGCCAGCGAAATCAAGCAGCCGCATTAATGAACTACGCCCATGCGACCTCTCCTGTCCAGGCCAGCCTCCACCACCCTGAGCTTTACTTTCTATAGGATCCGGTTTGCTTCCCGAATCCACCTGGTCTGTGGTCATCCCTTTCCTCCTGATTTTCATCCAAAGCCTTGTCGTTCGTTGCCATCGAACGTAATCTGAGAAGCCAACGGCTGGAAGACCGTCACAGAGCAACGGATGAATCCATAAAAGGTGCGAACGAAAACGAAAGTCTATCGAGAACGCTGCAAGGCCGGCAGCATGAAACCAGGTGCGCAATGACAGACCACGAGATACGCTCCGAATCCCGCGAGATTCAGACCCTGTACCGTCCCCAGGTGGAACAACTCGGCATGGAGCTCCATCACCGGTCGGGTGGACTGGAAGGGCAGGTCGATGGCGACATTTGCCGGGGAAGATTCCAAGCCAATCCGGCAGGTCCTTATTGCCTGGTCATATGGCACGACATCACCTTCCTGCGCGAGATGGATTTCAGTGAGTACGCCATAACCGACTACGCCTGCCTGACCCTGGATGAAAGCCCGGCATCCAACGCCGCTCCTTACGAATTGCAGCCGTGTACGATGCAGGAGGGCAATATGGCCTCCCTGGTCCAGCGGGCAGGATCAGTCACCAACCGTATGCCGGCAGGCTCCCGCTCACGGACCCGGAGCATCTGCATCCTACCCGACTATTTCATGGAGCTGGAAAACCAATGGCCTGGCCAGATCAAGGGACTCTTTGACGCCTTCTGCCAACCCTGGCCACCCGGTATTGCCCTGGCCGCTTTAACCGCCATGTCAAAGTTGTCCCCCGGAAGGCCGGGCCAGACGGAGTTCCTCATCAAAGCACACATCGACCTCCTCATGGCAATGTTGGCCCAGGCTTCCTCTGCACCTGAACAGAGCCACGAACCGTCGCTCGACCACGACCTAGTCCAGCAGGTCAAAACTCACATCCAATCCCATCTTGGCGGCGACCTCTCCATCGATCAGATAGCCCAATCCCTGTATGTGGGACGCACACGTTTATGCCTCGCCTTCAGACGTCAGACCGGTACAAGTCTGGCCAGGTACATCAGAGAGCAAAGAATGGACCGGGCCCGCCACCTTCTCTCGTCAACCACGGAGGACATTGCCTGGATTGGCAGGCAGGTCGGATATACGCATCTCAGTTCATTCAGCGCGGCTTTCACCAGAGAAACCGGGATCGCTCCAATCTCTTGGCGCAAGCAAAGCAAGCGTATCGAATAAGCTCGCTGCAATTTATACGTCCGCAATTGCGAAAGTCAAGTAGACGGTCACAGAACCGAGGACTATGACCTTATGAACGTTCCCCTAGCTGAGATCCTTGTCAGATTTTGGCGTCCTGGCAGAGGAGCCGTATGAAGCGATGGTGATGTTTCCGTCCTGACAGAAGGGAACCAGCTCACGTTGCTCCTCACATATAGATCAGGTCCATATGGCTCTGCATCGAAACTAAGGAGCCTATCCGCGGCTTGCCGCCACGTGTCGTTATTTCTAGAACTTTCAGGCGTAGATGGCGCTTGCTCCCGGGTAATGTACTTTTCCCGCTTTCACCAGATTGTGCAGAGCATCCATTTCTCTTCGATGATGCGAGGTATTCCCAGCGGTGACTGATATAGAAGTCTACGTAGACTATTCCCAAACGTTCCAGGCTATAGTCGATTTGCTGCATGATAGGCTAACGTGAATGCACGCGCTAGTTGGAGTGATTCGACGGGGAGGAAGAAGACTTTGGTGGCAACGGCGATTCCGTCCTACTTCGCTACTTCTTCAGGCCCTGGCCCAGGTATCGTCCAGAATTCCTATACGGATAAGCATTGGCAATGTCAAAAAGCTGGATGGGTCTTCGAGTAACAAAATATGCTTCTTAGCGTTAATCTACGATAACCGAAAGCAGCTCCTGTCAGGCTTTCGCGCTTTTCAAGATAAGCGCACGACCGGAGAAGCTTGACCAAAATTTGGTCCGCTCTACTTCATCGACAGTGGCTCTTAGGTTGAAGGATCATCGCAGCAACAGGCTTCACCTTCTGTGCTAGACGCCCGAGTGCCACGAAATACGACCAAGTGGCCGCAAGTTGCAGGATACAGAGACTATAGGAGCAACGTGGACTGCGGGTAGACCTTCTAGAAAACCGATTATGGCTTCGGGGAAAACCTCACCATCCAAGCCAAAGGAACGTCCCATTTCAAGAAGACCCTCAATATCCACCCTTTGGCAACATCGTAGGCTCCGCTCTCAATCCTCTCAGCCAACAAAGTGTCGAGAGTCTGTACAGGAAGTCCTTCGGCATCCAGAATCGACTGGATGCATGCCGGACCGCAACAGTTGTCCTCCCACTCCACCCGCGGCAAGGTCGTTCCATCGGGCAAGACGAGGTCCTGGAGCAAAGCATGTTGCGGATATCGATGAGACTCTATAAAGGTACCGGGTATGGTCACTTTGCACCCCTTCGTTGAGTTTCATCTTTTCCATACAGGATTTACGGAAAATGTGGCGCGCCAGCATCAGGCAACAACGAGCACACTTTCCAGAAGTTCCTCTTCACTAAACCGGAACCAACATGCAAATAAACCTGTACAATACTGAAGACATGACATGGATGTCCAAACCGGTCGACAGTGGTCGCCGGTCCCAATCTCAGAGCGTGGCGGGCCATTTCGCCAAGCGGATCGAAGCGGGTGAACCGCTGAACGGTGATCGACCCTCCTTGAAACTTCAACTTGCTCAAAAGTCGGGCATAACACCAGCCATCATTTGGTGCACCGTAGCGCCCAGGCGCTGCTCAGATTTCTTCGGTCTCACCCGAGCCCGAGACAGCTCACAACGATTTTCGATGCCTCACCAGTGTTTGGCCAGGCAGAAGATACGGCTGTGCAGGCCCTGGTGGGCTACTCCTCCATCTGGTCCTCCAACCATGGTGAGGTACCTATCATCGCGTAGAAAGTTGGTATGGAATAACCGGCTAATACAGGCGAAACAGAAGACGGCGGCACAGTTGCCTTCCCGCAACTATGCCAAACCCTTGACTCGACTCTGATTGTGCAGATCGGTCCTTACGGTTTCCAGCTCTGTCTGGGCAGCTAGGTCCGAGACATCCTTGGACCCCCCCCCCATCCCTCTGGATACCAAAAGGCAGGCGACTGCCATACATAGGTTGCTCTGCACTAAACCATCCAAGTGCTGCCCCGACCCGAAACAAACTCTTACGCCAAACCGGCCGCATCCTTGTCTGTGACAAAAGCCGATCCGGCCACCCGCTCGCACCACAGAAAATCCAAGACTTTACCAACACCAACATGGCGTTCGTCCAAAATCCGTCAACGAGCGCCACAAGATATGAGGAATCAACATGAATGAGCACAGTGCATCCAAAGAAGGAACCGGCAAAGGCTCAGTCCTGAGCGTTGAGGCCCAAGGCATCGACACCATTGCCGAGTCTGAGCGTAAGGGCAAGCCATCAAGTCTCTTCTGGCCATGGTTCTCCGCCAATATCTCAGTGCTGGCCATGTCCTATGGCGCCTGGGCGCTAGGATTCGGCATCTCCTTCTGGCAGTCTACATTTACCACCATCGCAGGTGTCGTCATCTCATTCCTGCTTGTTGGCATCATCTCCATCGCAGGCAAGCGCGGCAACGCCCCAACCATGGTCCTCACCCGGGCAATTGTCGGCGTGGAGGGCGCCAAAGTACCGGCCGCCATGTCTTGGATAGCCACACTAGGGTGGGAGATATCCCTAACGACCACGGCCGTACTGGCAGCGTCTTCGACCATCGAAAAACTCGGCTGGGGATCAGGCGCAAGCCCCAAAATCATCTCTACCTTGATAATCATCGGGCTGGTTGTCGTTGCCGGCATTTACGGCTACGACCTGATCATGCGCCTCCAACAGATCATCACCATCGTCACCGCGATCGTAATTGCAGGTTTCTTCATCATCGGCTGGGGCAATATCGACTTCTTCGCCATCTCCTCCGCCCACTCCGGTTCCTTGCCAGCCATGCTGGGCTGCTGCTTCTTCGTGATGACAGGCTTTGGCCTGGGATGGGTCAACATCGCAGCGGACTACTCGCGATACCTGCCCCACAGCGCCTCCAACACAGGAATCGTTGTCTGGACCACCTTCAGCGCCTCCATCGCCAACATCTTCCTTATCGTCTACGGCCTGCTTCTGGCTGTCTCCAACAAAGGCCTGGCCGAAAACGTAGGCAACGACCCCATCGGAGCCATGGCCAGCATATTGCCTACCTGGTATCTGGTTCCATTCACCATTGTTGCGGTGCTGGGGTTGATAGCTGGGGCCATCATGGACAACTACTCCAATGGACTGGCCCTGCTCTCCTTCGGCATCAAGCTCCCGCGGACACTCGCAGCGGCCATCACCGCCGTGCTGACCGTAATCGGAGTAGTCTATGTAACCTTCTTCTCCTCCACATTCATCGGCCCCTTCCAAGGCTTCCTGATTACGCTCGGCGTACCCATGGCCGCCTGGGCGGGCATGTTCGTAGCCGACATTCTGCTTCGCCGGAAGGACTATGACACCACCGACCTCTATCAATCCGAGGGACGATATGGTTCCTGGAACATCACCGCTTTTGCCATCCTTACCATCGCCACCTTCCTTGGCTGGGGGCTGGTCGTGAACTCCTCCGCCAACTGGCTCAACTGGCAAGGATACCTACTGGGCCCCATCGGAGGTAAGTACGGGACCTGGGCGGCAGCAAACCTGGGTGTCATCATAGCCCTGGCTGTCGGATTCCTCGGAACGATTTTCTTCCAGAAGGGCGATATCCGTCGTCAGGAGAGCATCAACTGAAATCGCAAGGAGCGCAGAGGGATGCGCTCCACGCTCCACAACAGGAAAGGAAATTATCATGATCAACGATGATGAATGGCTAGTGGTGATTGACCGCCAGGAGGTATTCGCCCACAACGAGTGGTCCCGTTGGGCCTGCTCCGACGGCACCTACTATCAGACCAACAAGAACTACATCCGTCTCGCCAAGGCATACGGCGACCGCGTTGCTTACACCAGATACATTGCGCCGCAGCCGCCAAAAGGCGTATGGGTGGAATATATGAACGAATGGCCGGAATTCCAGGTCCCCTCCGACGATCCCATGTATGACCTCACACCAGAGACCGCCGAGCTCGCCAAGGGGCATCCAATTGTCTCGCTCAGCACTTTCGGCAAGTGGGGGCCGGAATTGCAGGCGGCAATAAAGGGATCCCAGAAGATAGCCCTGTGCGGTGTCGCCACCGATGCCTGTGTGTTGCAGACCGCCTTGGCGGCTGCAGACCAAGGTATCGCCGTTCGATTGGCAGCAGATGCCTGCGCTGGATCCACACCGGAAAACCACAAGCTGGCAATCGATACGATGGCCCTGTTCACACCACTCATCACCATCACCGACACCGGTTCACTGCTAGTGAGCCACAAAGCAGACTAGTCATCATTATTTCAATATATATTTAACTGGAAGGTGGTTCTTCTCTCACAAACCGAAGAACCACCTACAGCATAAATCAATGATACATTGAGTACTTTGAGCGTCTGCTGATCACCTGATTACACGTTACCTATAGTATTTAACTGTCACACGTATCGTTAAGTGAATTGCCGATCAACCAAATGGCAGAAGGTAAAATACAACAGACCCCCAGCGAAGTGCGCCCGTTAGTGCATAAATAACATACACAGACATCAAGAGAATGTATGAAAAATATAAGAGCTATACGAGGTGTACACACAGTAATACAACGCGTCAAAAGCAATGGCTTACTCACTGCTCCACTGGCATACGTAAGAAGCTAACGAACCCCAAATCCATGCGCCAAAATTGCACTCAAGAAGCTGGCTATCAATGAAGTCCCGGTCAAAGCAGTAGTCAACGACGCACGCAAAGCAGCCCCTGAGCTGCATTTGTTTTAGAAAACTGTCGCTTTGTAGGTCGATGCACTATAGCATGCCCTGAAAACTCCGTGGAAATTGGATCGATAGCTTTATCAAAGCATCCCGCCCCTATCTCAGATATAACTATTCTCTTTAACGATAAAGTCCTCATGGATATCTTTCACGGTGAAACTAATCGTTATGCACCCTCACAAAAGTCATCAACAGTATACCTACTATTGAGACTACGAAAAGTTCAACCGCTGATATTCCGATACCTAATCTTGAACCTATCTTATTGGCAACAAATCCGCCAAGTAAA
This sequence comes from Bifidobacterium sp. POST2/T3 (B1), assembly GCF_058197115.1. Lineage (NCBI taxonomy): Bacteria > Bacillati > Actinomycetota > Actinomycetes > Bifidobacteriales > Bifidobacteriaceae > Bifidobacterium > Bifidobacterium sp. POST2/T3 (B1). The sequence continues at coordinate 14,734 of NZ_JBVPQK010000002.1, read as the reverse complement.
TAGCCTATAGAATTCACACCGATTAGAACTGCCTTGTATATACTCGTGACCCTACCAAGATATTCTTGCCCAACTTCATTCTGTCGATTCGTGATTATACTGATATTGAGAATCGACTCATTAATCGCAATGCATGCAATAGAAGAAACTAAAATTACTAAATTCGTGCTTAATGCAAATACTGTCCGAAATAGAGATCCAGCAATAATCGACAGTACCAAAAGTTTACCAAACTCGATTTTTTTATTTAACCAATTTACTACGACTGTTCCAATTAGGGCACTGACTGCTGCGATGGACAAAATCAAACCAATTTGGTCAGAAGAAAGACCTATTTGTTGACGTAAGACGATCAGACTATCGTTCTGAAAGTTAGCCGATGCTATATTAACCAAGGCGGCAAGCACAAGAGGGTACAGAACAGCGCGAATTTTAGCAGTGTATCGCACCCCATCCTTTATATCTGTGAATACTGCATTTATACTGTACTTAACAGAGGATAACCTTGCAGAAGGGTCGCTCTGGGATACCAGAATTATATTATTCACCAGCAATAGGCTAATTAAATAGAAAACCGCGCAAATTGCAGTCAGCAAACTGTGAGGAAGATATTTATACAGCACTCCCCCTAGTATGGGTAAAGCGAAATTGACACCATACTGTATTCCGTAAACCGTACTGTTTAATTTCGAAAAATCCTCTTTTTTGACTAAGAATGAAACAAAAGTAATTTCCGACACTGTACTTAAAATATTCATAACACTTACTGCAAGCGAAACTATGTAAATGACAAAAATCATAAATGCTAACGGTATTTTCAACGCCAATGCGAGAGCAAGAACCGAATAACTCAGCAACCTGATCAAATCACTAAAGACAATGATCTTCTTTACATCTAATCTATCTATTATCGCACCTATCGGAAGACCCAAGATAAGGAACGGTATTGTTTCGATTGCAGAGATAAATGACAGATGTATTCCGCTACCTGTTATATCCAGTACCATGAGAGGTAACGCAAACATCATTAAAGAACTCCCAAAGTTATCTGTAACTACTGAGGAAAGATATAATCTGTTGTTCCTATTCTTTAATAAATTGTCCATGAAAATATCCGAGGCCTTTATCTCCGATTAGTATTACTTTATATGAGTGAACGTCTCGTTCTAGAGCGACAGCATCCATACAAATTACGACTATTTAATCTAAATCTACTAGTTTCTCCACCATTAGCTCGTCCATAGTGTTATTCGATACAGTCAAATAGTAGCAATTGTATATGTCATAATTTATTTAAAATCTTGATCAACCACGGGAGATAAACGGATATAAATGACTAACAAAATCATTATTACCCTCTTGTATCGAACCAATTCTGCAAGTAGGGCATGACCGGGGAATGAGTGAGGGTTCCCCGTCAGTTGCTGCCCCCCCCCCGCAAGCGTGGTACCGGGCGACAGGGGGGGGGGGGCATTTTTGCTCAAAAGAATTGATGGTTTGGGTCTGCCGAATATGTTTTGTATAGAATTCCAAGGTGTCACCTAAAGTTGATAGATTAATTGAATCTCTGGGTTGAGATCTGGATAGTTGCTCTAAATGATCAACTTACGTTAACGATTTTTTACCTCAGATTAGAGACAATCGTCATATGCTGTCTATCGGTAATCCTTATCTGCTTCAGAAAAAATTAAACTGTCTATTTACCCGAGCAAAGCAAAAGTCTCTCTCGTTCTCCTGGATTTTGCACAAACGAACAGCTGACGTATGAAGAAGTAAAATTGTTAAAATACTATAGTTCAACAACTACTAATCTATAGTTTTGAATTTGCCAGCAATAATAGGACCACTTCGGAGCACAAAGGTAACGGCCTTATCAGAAAAATGATAAATAATTTGCATATCATTTTTCGAAGATTGCAGACATCAAACTTTTATCCAATACAGGATTGTTATTAACAATCCCACGGTCAATCCCTTGACCGTACCAGGCTGACCCTGCTGCCACAGGTCTGTGACCTTGCTGAAAAACCTTCAGGAATATCGGAGATCCGCGCATCGGTTCGAACATATTCGGTTCTCAACTCCTATGAACATCTCATCGTCTGCGTGCCATCGTTCAGAGAGCACCAATCTGACAAACCATTAAGAACCATCACGAACACTTACAGTGAAGACCAAATCCATTCAATGACATGCTTCATCCGGCTTCAGATAAGAAGAACAATGATCAAGATTCCGGAGAACATCACGTCGAACCGGAACCCGCCTAAGGTCTCAAATACAAAAGTCTTAGCCAGCTACGATCCTGCCATATCTGCATCATGCCCTGCTTCGAATATTGCCTCAGCATTAGTGAACCACCTATTCCTATGACGCATCCCAAGCGTAGCTCTTTGTCACTAGAGCTTGAAGCCATCTTGATGCGAATCAACTGGATTGAACGACATTGTATTAGGCGAAGGATCAACGCTCCGTATTTACCACACAGTGTAGGGTTTATACGAAGGCGAATATAGAAAACCTGATTGAAATTGCAGACTCATTCGTAGGTCCAATCGTGAGCGTTTTTGGATACACGCACGATACGGAAAAGTGACCGGATAAATTATATTCTCCATCAGCCCAAGATAGAGAATTATAATAAAATAAGAACGAGTTCAACTGCAAGATTGGCAGTGAAAGGGTCTAAAGGTCTTTCCACGATAGCATGTGGCCAAATTGCTTCTGCCCTTACTTTTTATACTCCTGTAAGTGCTGTCCTTCTTACTTCCAGAGGCCTAGACGACTCAGAGATTTTCACACTGGAAAGCGTGCTTCTCCTCTCAATATTGTTAGTCGAGATGCCCTCTGGTGTTTGGCGGATAAAGTTGATAGAAAGCGCCGATTATATTGGGTTTGCGCTTAGTGCTGTTTCAAATATAGTCTATGCTCTAGGCCAGGGCTTTGCTTGGTATGCGGTGTTCTACAACATGAGTGGTTTCAGCATTGCGCTAATCTCAAGCATATTAGAAGCATATGTTTACGAATCTCTTAATAAGGATGCAGACAAGCTTGCAATAGGGGTCTTCGGCTTCTGTGAATCACTGGAACTCATAAGTGGCGTGCTTGCCTCATTGTGCGGATCCTACCTCGCTCACCTAAATATTTCGTTTCCCGCACATGCAACCGCTATTGTCCCGTTCATCGGGTTCTTGTTCATGCTTAGACTGCCTTCTATTCCTGTGAGCAATCGCAAACACAGTACAAGCAAGAGGTCATTTCTGCAGGATTTGATGAAGGGAGCAAACGTATTGATAAGAAGGCCTGTTCTCGCTTTCGTTAGCATCACATCTAACGCTTCGTTCGTGCTTTTCAACGCTGTATATGCGTTAAATCAACCCTTATATGAACATACGAATTTGTCTATGTCATACTGGGGCTTCCTGTCATCCACTGCTCTTATTTTAGCCGCAGTTTATAGCTACCTTTCTGACAAGCTTGAGGTATACCTGGGAAGATCAAAAGCTCTCTTTTTAGCCTTTACTATAGGGGCAGCTGGTTTCGCGCTCATGGCAGTTCCTTCACCAATCGTTGTAGCGATCGGATTCCTGCTTGTCGTAGTGGGTATGAATGGAAGGGGGCCCATAACTTCGGCAGTTGCGAATAGTCTGATTCCGTCTGATCAGCGCTCCACTGTTCTTAATATTCCGAGCTCGCTAGGTGCTTGATTGGCATGGTCTGCAACTCGATCATAGGTTGGAGTGCGGATCGAAATACCGCAATCACTACTATTGGAATCGCCGGGATTTTAGTTCTGATTGCGAACAAATATATGAAGAATACCTAATGGCTGTACGCATATCGAGCAGTAGCACCAACATGGGAAATCTGATATATAAATGCCGCAAAGATGCAGCATATCGTTTTCAAGAAGACAAGATTTGATTAAGAAGTCCCCGAAGCACTTGAACCTAAACTCGTGGAGCATAAAATACGGTACTGAGCCGAAGCGCGGATTTTACTAGACCCAAATCGGCCATTTTGAAATCAGAGATAAACAAATCACGGAAGGCATAATATTATTTATTAAGGAATTTGAATTCCACACGATGAAATCCTTGAAGGTTAACAACATTCTGCTGACTGAGCCATAAGTAGACGAAGGATGTATGCCACATGTTAAGTAAAGCAGCGACAACCTTCATAGCCCTCAAAGACGTTTTGAGACACAAACCATTGGTTACATTATCGCTTGGTGCTTTCTTTACCAGTCTTGTCGGTGGAATCGTTAATCTCTTACTGACCATTCATGTATACGATATTTCGGGATCGTCGCCACTAGCGGTCAGTGCCCTTTTTTTAGTTACCTTTATGCCAAATTTAATCGTAGCTCCGCTGTTTTCTGGTATAGCTGACAAATATAATCGCAGAATTGTTTTAGCAGTGGGCGGAACGCTACGAGCTCTTTGTTGTTTGTTGCTCGCATTTAACCATAACATTGCTGTTTCATTTATTCTTGCTTTTGTTATAACAAGTATAGCTGCGGTTATGAAGCCAGCGCGATATGCAAAAGCTGCTGAACTAGTTTCAGATTCAAAACTGTCAGTTCTCAATTCTGTTTTATCTTTCATGATCAATGCTGCAGGTATCGCCTCAGGCGCCCTTGCAGGTTTGCTCACCAATTTCAACAGTATCGCTGCATTTGCGGTTGCTGCTTTTGGTAGCTTAATTGCTGCTTCACTTGACGGTTGCTATTCACATGAGGAGCATAATTCGAAGCGAACTGTCGATTCACACAATGGTTTTCGGGAAAGTCATAGTATTTCCTTCTGGGTTAAGTTAAAAAGGATAATTTCTTCAACCAACATTCGATTAAAAAACGTTTTAGGCCTTATCAAAAAGCAACGACTTCTTGCTGCCCTGTCCATTGTTGTTCTTGCACTTTGGTTCGGCCTCGGACTACAAGAAACTTTACTCGTCGTTTTTACCCGTACGGTGTTACATGCTCCAAACTCTGTTTACGGGTATTTGAATACGATTGGATCCATTGGGGCACTTATTGGAGCAGCACTAGCTGCACCTTTTTCCTCAAATACCCGATCAGCAATAAATAGTTTGCCAATGTCCCTCATCGCTTCTGGAATAGCCTTCTGCGCGTTTGCATTGAGCGGTCAATCTCTGATTTTCGCTTTCTGCAGCTTTTTTGTATTTTCTTTATTCTACACAATTGCCAATGTAATTGAAGAATTACTTGAGCAAGTTCTCTCCCCCAATGAATATAGAGCTTCTGTGATGTCCACTATAGGCGCGGTAGGTACGGTCGGATATCTAATCGGAGGATCTCTAACCGGCTGGCTATCAGACTTAGTCGGTCCTACGAATACCGCAATTCTAGCGGCAGCTAGTCTAATAGGCGCGGGAATTTTTGCGGGATTGACTATGATTCAACATCGAGTAGAAAAGGTTTAGCCTTATGCTGCCTGGTGAGAAACAGCATTTAGTCGATAATCATAATTCAGTTTTAAAACCGTGGGATCAATATAATGTCCACCAAGGTACTTGCATCCATTTAGAAGTTCATTTGGATTGAAGCTGGACTGCAAAAGTAGGAAAATATAGATTTCTCTCCAGTGAGAATCATTCAGATTGGTTCGACTCAGAAGAAGAGATAGTTTCTTATATCAATATGAGGGTTCTACAGATATTCTAACTGGTTATATTTTGCTATATAAGTAGGTCATGTTTCGAAACTATATTGGGTGGTTCCAGACGGAATTTAGTTCTCATCTCCTGTGTCATTCATGTCATTGCTCGAAAAACAGGCTGGAACAATAAGCGTTAGCTCACTACTAAGGTTTTTGCTCAGAGGCCCATACTTATTTGAGCTGAATCACTGTACTGTGATTGTGGCGAGCTTAAGGATTTTCCCGAGTTTAACGAAAACGATAGAGTTTTACTAGATATTGGTCTTGATTTCTTTTCAAATTACCTGAAGACAGCCAGTATCAATAATTTGTGATGTCCACGCTTCTCGTTATTAGATTTCGAAGTATTTGAATAACTTATTATGCAATGATTATTTCTATTTGTTTCTCAAAACAGCGGATACGCATCTGCTGAACTGACAGAAAAGTTGGATTTTGTATATCGTAATTTTGACACATTCCCCTCTGGACTAGATTTGCAGACTACCCATCCCCTCGATAAAGGGCTCATACCTGGGCTATAAGCACGCCTGCGCAACGTTGCACAGATGGGATTCTGGGGGGGGGGGGGGGGATTTATAGTTGGGAGTTACTGTCGTTCCTATCGTTTACCTTCTTACAGATGTGAGTAACACAACCTTGGCGTCGGCCAAGGAGCCAACAGGACCTCACATGGAGACTTGACAACTATAGCGGATTCTTCCTATATCTGCCATATGGGCGCTCATCTGTCAGGCCCCAATCCGACAGGCTCGCTTGATCCAGCTCAAGCTTGCATGATAGAGGAGCCACCCAGCTATCGACCACATGACTAGCATAGATATGGAGCGGGTGTGCAAGGCGCACACATATGAACAAGAAGGTCAACCATGGCACGACTGGACGGTAAAGTGGCAATTATTACTGGAGGAGCCAAGGGCTTCGGTCTGTCAACTGCACAACTGTTCGTGCAGGAGGGAGCCAAGGTGGTCATCACCGATCTGGATGAGCAAGGTGGTCAGAAGGCCCTAGACACCATAGGCAGGGACAAGGCAGCTTTCGTAGCCCAAGATGTCGCAAAGGAGGACAGCTGGGAGCCTGTCTTCAGTGCCGCACGCGACAAGTTTGGCGAAGCCAATGTACTGGTCAACAATGCGGGCATCCTCTTCTTTGACGACGCTGAGCATATTGAAATGGACGAATGGCATAAAATTCTATCTGTGGATTTGGATGGGGTCATGCTGGGCGTCAAACATGCTATTGCGCACATGAAGGAGCATGGCGGCTCCATCATTAATATGTGCTCTATTGCAGGATTGATTGGCATAGCCAATCTGTACGCATACAACGCCGCCAAAGGCGCGGTACGGCTGCTGACCAAGTCGGCCGCCCTCTATTGCGCTCAGCAGGGATACCCAATCCGGGTCAACTCCATTCATCCCGGATACGCCCACACTCCCATGGTCGATGCCTATCCCCAGATGCGCAGCGATCTAGAGAAGCTGCACCCCATGGGTCGACTGGGTTCAGCCCGCGAAATAGCCAATATGGCCCTATACCTCGCCAGTGATGATTCTTCCTTCTCAACTGGATCCGAGTTCGTTGTTGATGGCGGGTATACGGCGCAATAACAAGTACACTCTGCTCCAGAGTAATCTGAGCAGCGGCCGCCCAGATTATGATGAAACGCTGGACGGCCGGGCACCTATTACAGCACACCTTTCCTGCGCTTATCCAAATTCCCAGAAGGAACTCTCTTCGGCCATATGATATTGATGATCTGTAAATTATGAGCACTACCAGCAGTCTTGAAACGTCACCGACAAGAACGGGAAGCGGCAAAACACTGAGTGCTTCGCAAAAGTCCCGCAGCAGAGCATCCGGCCACTGTGACACCGAAAAATCCGCCAGGCCCAATGCTGCTCATATTGCGGAGCTGCTTGCCATTGACATTATCGAGGGACGCTGGCCGCCTACAACGATCATTACCCTGGCAGACATACAGCAACGTTTTTCGGTCTCCCGAACTATAGCCAGAGAGACAGCACAAACGTCGCAATCCGTGCAAGCTGTGAATATTAGAAAAAGGGTGGGGCTCATTGCCAAGAGCCTTGATCAAAGGAATTCATTGGACACGCAAGTCATGTGTCGGGAATTACATTCCTCTCATCGTAAGGAACAGCTGCTTTCCCTAACTGAACTACGCTTGGCAGTGGAACCGATAGCTGCAGAAGATGCCGCACGAAGGGCTCCGACTGAAGTTCGTGCCTTGATGCCGGTTCTAGCAATGAAAATGCACAAAGACGGGAAATCCGGAAATTAGAGGAATTTCACCAGCTCGATATCCGATTTCACGATGAAATCCTCAAATACAGCGGCAATGAATTGTTCGCCTCGCTTTCACCGCTGGTCAACACCATGCTCTCCAGCAGGGTCGAACTAGGCATGTACCCAGCCAAGCCCAGACCGGAAGCCTTGAAGGCACATGATCAGGTGGCAGAAGCGATATGGAAGGGAGAACCTGACCTTGCCAGAGAGGCCATGACTCGTATCGTCGACGAAGTACGGACCACAACTGAACAGGCCTGAACCTTGAAACTCTGCAAATGAATGAAGAAGCTGCAATTAATGGCATAAACAGGTGCAGGCACCTGTTTATGCAGGTTAGCCCGCACCTGATAATGACCCGTTGGGTATTCGAGATTCCAGAATGTCTAATCAGACCCAGCCCAGGGCGCTAGCTCCGCAAAGCACAGCGAAACCGATGATTCCCCCCAAGGCATTCAGTGTGGTCAGATATTTGAGACCCTGTTTGGTGTTGAGATTGAACAGCGAAGTCATCATCCAGAAGCCGCTGCAATTGACGTGCCAGAATACCATGGAGCCGCAGCCGATAGCAAGAGTTGCGACGACCGGAGACAATCCCAAAGCGCCCATCATAGGGTTGACCAGTGATGCAGAGATCATGACTGCAATGGTCATCGAACCTGTGGCTCCCATCATCACTGCCGCCAGCACAAAGGGAATGATGACCGCAGGAACGCTGAGATTGACAATCATGGCGCCTAGTTGCTTGACCATGGCATTATCTTGAAGGATCCCGCCCAAGGCTCCTCCCATGCCAATCATGATCAATGGGTCGATGGCGGTCTTCATGGCACGACCCACCCAGCTGTTCATAGTGATCTCCAAGGCAGAAGACTTGTCGGACAAGGATGCATCGCTTTTGCGAGCGCTGGCGAGCACCTTGTTCTTGCGCCCGACAACCAGCAAAGCAACCAGGACGACCCCTACGAAAAGGGCAAATGTGGTGTTGCCTAGGGAATTGAAAACTGCATATGCTGTGCTGCCTTTCTTCACGCCAAGGGTTCCCAAGGATCCGGCAGCTATCAGAACCAGCGGCACAATCAGAGGCATGAAAGACCAGAAGGTCGAAGGAGCGCCTTCTTCCTTGATGTAGAGCTGATCGAGCGGGGCGTTTTCCGGCGCCTCCTCATAGCCAGCCGCGAATTCAGGATTTGGCGCGATGTATTCTCTGCCCAAGAAGGGTCTGCTGATGAGATAAGAGGCAACGAAAGCGATGAAACTGATGATGATGCCCCATACCATCACCTTGCCGATGTTGGCCTTGAACATGATGCTCACTGCTAGAATCCCCGGATGTGTCGGAACAAGTCCGTGGGTCAGTGTCAATCCCAAACAGACCAGAGGCGCAATCAACGCCATAGTGATCTTCTTGCGCTTGGCTATGATGGCAGAAATCGGCGCGGTCAGGACCTCGGAAATATTTCCAAACACTGCCAACGTCATTACGAAAGCAGCCGAGGATGGCGCAAGCTCAAGATGCTTGCCTCGGAAGATTCGTATGAAGAAATTAGTAATTTTTGTGGCTGCACCAGTGTCCTGGATACCCATGGCGATAATGGCGCCGAAGATGATGACAATGGCGATGCCCGCCAGAGTGGATCCGAAGTATTTATTGATCTTGTCCATGGTGTCGCCAAGAGAGCCGCCGAGCACCAAACCCAGTATTACGGCTATGACGAACAGGGAAATGACCGGATGAATCTTCAGCTTGATGGTGGTGTAGACAAGCAGTGCGACTGCTAGCACCAAAACTATAAGAAAAATTGTCGGTGTCAACGGTGTACCTCCTGGTATGTTGACGTTCTTGTCCCCTCTAAAGATGCGGTCAGCAATCGACGGCATAGTCGCATTTCCTGCTCACCGCATCGTTAGCTGGTATTGCTAGAAGACGATACCTGCCTTCTGCATCATTGATCGAGTGGACTGATAGGCATTATCCACCACCCACTGCGGCGAACGACTCCAATACTCGGGCCGGAATGTCTCGATGGATACATTGCCCTGGTAATCGAGGCGTTGAAGCACACGAAGGAAGTCCATCAGATCTATATTTCCTTCTCCGCAGAAGACCCTGTTGGATTGCATCAATCCTTGCATGGGAGAATCATCCGCGTCATTGATGTGCACGTCGAAGATCTTCTCTGGATTCACCAACTCCATTACAGAAAAATCCTGAAGATGATGATAAAGATAAAGGTTGCATGCATCAAAGCAAAGACCGACATTGCTCATATCGACTGCTTTGACAATGTCCCAAGCCCGTTCTACCGTCCTAACGGCGCTGTATTCGTGTCCAACCAATTCCAGGCACAGATTCACCTTGAATGGCGCAGCCATCTGCCCTAGGGTCATCAGAATTCGAACGCAGTTGGAGAATACCTCTGGCCACGGCTCATCATAAGGGCCTTCAAGGTCCGGCTTTCTATGCAGAGGCACCACCACGATCAGATATCTGGAACCGATATGCTGGGCTGCACGACAGGCCAGATTGAAATCGTTCATGGCGGTTTCTCGCTCGACTGGATCATCGTCTTGCGCGAATAGCTTCTCATACAAATAGAGGGCATTCATTGCATGAGGCTTCAGGTGGCTCGTAGCGAAGAAATCTGATAGCTCATCAAGGTCGTGATCCTTCATGTAGTTCCTGAGCATGTCCAAACGGATTTCAATGGAATCAAAACCTGCTCGTTCGCATAATTTCAAATCGGTTGATAAATCAGAACAATCTCTAGAAGTTGCTTCGTTAAATCCAAGTTTCATAACCGATCACCGATCCTGACTGGTATGCAGGGGAAACTTGATGACAGCATCGTCCTTGGTGCTCTGGTAGATGGCAGTAAACAGCTCGACCGTTCGGCGTCCTTCATATCCATCGACTAAAGGCGTGCCGTCTTCGATGACAGCCTTCAGGAAGTCCTCGACCTGCAGCTGATGATAATAGTGCATCGAATCCACGCTATTGAAGAAGTCGCTGTCCTCTTTTTTCCAAGATTCCAATTTATCGGCCTCGTCTTCAACGGTCCATAAATCGTTGTACGGGGGTTCAGTGATCGTTGACATTCCAGCGATGAACATTGCTCCCCCATCGGTCTGCACGCCGACCCCTGCGCCGTTGTCGCCATACACGTGCACCTTGCCGTACAACGCGGGATTTTGGGAATTGCTGACTACAACATTTCCTAAAGCGCCATTTTTGAACTTGATCAAGGCGACGGCTGTGTCCTCTACCTCAATATAAGGGTGATTGAAATTGCGCCAAACGCCATAGACCTCATCAACCTCACCCATGTACCAAAGCAGCAGATCAAGTTGGTGCGGAGCTTGGTTCACCAGAACACCGCCACCTTCGCCATCCCAAGTTCCCCGCCATGGATCACTGTCGTAGTATGGCTTGTCTCTCCATCCAAGCATACGAACCGCGCCAAGCACTGGTTTGCCGATCTTCCCTGCATCAATCGCCTGCTTAATGCGCATACATGGTCTATAGAATCTACGCTGCGAAATTACTCCGACTTTCTTGTGCTCCTGTTCAGCCACAGCCAACATGGCATCACAATCCTCCAAAGACGAAGCCATCGGTTTTTCAACGAGAATATGCGCACCGGCCTTCATAGCTTCAATCGCCGGCGCCGCATGGGCCGGATGGGGTGTACAGATGCTGACAACATCTATATGCTCTTTGCTGATCATCGCCCGAATGTCATCGTAAGCGTGAACCTTGTACGGTTCAGCGAATTTCTGGGCTCTTTGAAGATTGCGATCGTACACTGCCACGAATTGCGAATCAGGCAGGTTTACGAAGGCCTTAGCGTGAAAGTCGGCGACTTTGCCGCAACCGATGATAGCTGTTCTTAATGTAGTCATTATTGACTCCCTTGTCAGAGTATATTGCCAATACTTTTTATGGACATCATCCATGTATTTCACCATGTCTGCATCATTTTGATTACTTTGTTTTCCTTTCTGTAGAGATGTCGTATTATTTGAACTTCATTTACTTGGCAGTAGCCACCCCCGGAGGGCGCCATAAATGAGGTCGCGTTCACATCACAAGTTTCAATGTTTCCGATCTGCATCAGTTCCTTCTGATACACGACGGTATTCATCAATGACATCAACGACGTGGTCTGCAACCTCTTCCGCTGTACCGTCAATTGATACAGTGCTGCCCGTTTCATCAGCCTCCAACGGTTCTAGGTCAGCAAACTGACTGGGCAGCAAGGATGCAGGCATGTAATGGCCAGTCCGTTTGGCGAGCCTGTCGGCAATCAGCTGCAAAGATCCTGACAAATGCACAAAAAGCACCGGAACGTCATTTCGAAGAATGTCACGATAGGCACGCTTAAGAGCCGAACAGGAGACCACAGTTGATTTTCCTTGAGTATCGCAACGAATCATCCACCGGTTGATGGCCCTCAACCAAGGCCAACGATCCTCATCTGTGAGTGGAATGCCACGACTCATTTTCTCAATGTTGGCTTGAGAATGAAAATCATCACCTTCTGCCATGACAAAGCCCAATCGATTGCTCACAGCCTCACCTGTCGTGGTCTTACCACAACCTGCAACACCCATGATGACGACGTGTACAACCATTCTTCTCCTTGCGACCTTGCAATTGCCTTTCATAATTAAGAGAATACATATGTCATACGAATATGTCAAAAAAGCGATTATATAGAATACACATAGCATTTAAATATATGAAATCATCACATTTGTGAGGCAATAAATTCATGCAGGCAGTCAGAAGACCGGTATAAATGATAGGATCAAGCTACTTTGGATAAAAATCTTCTCGTTGCTCAATGTGCTTTTACTCTTATCTGGTCGAACGAACTTCATCAGCTCCTAAATGCAGGATCAACACTTCTCTGTCTCTTTTGCGGAAATGGTTGATATGATAAGCAGGCACAAGGGTTTCCTGGTGGGGATGCTAGTCCTATCTTTTTTCGCACGGATTGCTGGGTTGAGTTGGTCAGGTTTGGTTGAGGATGTGGTCCAGATCTTTGACTATTTGCTCGTTGCCGCCGGACTTTCGCATGTCCTCGCTGATACTGTTTACATTGTCGGCAATTTGTTTGTCTACCAGAATCTTCGAGGCGGCACGCCCTAGTGTCTGCCCGTTGATCTTTTTTTCGGCTCACGACCGTTCCCAGCCCGAGCTCAGCGACTCTCGCCCCTACCATCGGCTGATCATCGGCCATGGGAACGACCACCATGGGCATCGTGTAGCAAAGAGCCTCGTTCACGCTGTTCATGCCGTCATGCGTGATGAACAGGTTAGCCCTCTCAAGGACCGCCAGCTGGTCTACAGACTGGTGGATGAATATATTCTCAGGAATCCGCCCCAACTTTGCCTGGTCGAAATCACGGCCAACCAGCAGCACCACCGTGACATCTCTGTCCCGAACGCTTCCACCACCGCCTGATAAAAGGCATGAAGGTATTGAATATCTTGCCCAAAGATGCATATCCCCAAGCTGGATGATGCCTAATCATACAGGGATGCAGTCGAAGGGGATCTGAGAAGCGGCAAGTACGTACCGGACACACTCAGAAGAATTACTTTCAGGGAGGCAGCCAAGGACTAGCTGAGTTCGAAGCATAACCTGAAGGCATCAAGCATCAATCGATATTGTCGGCGAACAGAAGAAGTATATGCTTCCACGATGCAGCAACGTGCAGTGAACGCCGTAACGGAGACGGACATAAACACCTGGATCGAGGATCTCAACAAAGGCGAAGTCCCTTGCGAGTTCAGTACCACCCACAAACCCCAAGCCACTGTCACCCAACAGCATTCCCAGCACAGCGGAAGTTACTTTCGGCAGCGTGCTACGGTATACGGTAGCTTCTAAACACCGGTGGCTTACCATCGACCCACTGTCAGGAATCACACTCCCTCGCAAACAGGTCACAGTCGAACAGATATATCTGACCTATGCGAAAGTAGAAAACCTGGCAGAGGAAGCAGACAAGATTGATCCAGCCATATCAAGTACTTTAGTTCGATTCCTCGCATATGTGGGTCCGCGGATCGGCGAGGCAACAGCGCTGAGAGTCTCAGATATGGACTTTGAGAAGCGGCGGGCCAGTGTCCTACGAACCTGGAAGGAAGATGACAAAGGCAAACCGGTCCTAGGATCTTCGAAAACTTGGGAACGCAGGCGTGTTGCGATTTCCAGTTTCTTCGTCTTCCCCCTCAAAAGCTCTGTTCAGGGCAACCATCTGAAGCCTTCGTTTTCCGCCCCAAACGCGGAGAGCACATCAACATAAAGAACTGGTATAACCGCATCTGGGTGCAAGCGGTCGTCGGGAGCGGACTTGAGCTACCTGGGCTCACGATACATAGTCTCCGCCACACTTTTGCATCTCTATCCATCGCTGCAGGTGCTGGCGTGAAAACGGTCCAGAACGCCTTGGGTCATGCGGATGCCAGCATAACTCTGAATGTGTATGCGTCGCTCTGGCCTGACCGTCTGGATGAAGTGGCCGAGATCATGGAACAACAGCGAGACAGGCAACTGAACTAAAGCACTTTCGCTTATCGTGTCTAATCGTGTCTGAAGGAGAATGATCCGGATATTAAATAACCCCTGGAAGCTAATGTTTCCAAGGGCTCTCGGTGCGCCAGACAGGATTCGAACCTGCAACCTGCTGATCCGTAGTCAGCTGCTCTAATCCGTTGGGCTACTGGCGCA
>NZ_JBVPQK010000001.1:0-52693 GCF_058197115.1 Bifidobacterium sp. POST2/T3 (B1) | reverse complement strand
CGGGTAGCGCGTTCACAGGCTGTGGTCAGAAGCAAAGACACGACATTCGGCTCAACGGTCATAGCGTTGACCGCCTGCATGTTTTTGGTCGGCGGTCTGCTGACTGCCGGAGGCACCAGTACCGTCGCCATAAACAAGGTGCCGGGAATACCGAGTGCCACAGCGGGCGGGACTTTGGAGTTGCTCTATGGTTTCTGGGCAGCGCTGCTGGTCGCCCTGGTCGGCGTGATCGCGGGGTTCGCCATCGCCGCTCGGGATCGTGACCTTGATTTGGCGCTCCTGTCAATCGCTGGGGCAAACCCGCAGCAGCTTACTGCTATATCCACATTGGACGGCACCATCGTGATGACTACAGGCATTATCATCGCAGCAGGCGGCACCGGACTGGTCGGACTGAGCACAGCTATGGTCTACTGGCCTCTTGTCCACAGTTTGTTCATAGTCTTTCCTTGGCAGTTCTTCCTTATATGCGGGTTGCCGATCATCGTCGTCGGGTCACTGGCGACTATGCTGACGGCGCGGCCTGCTTTGAAGCGCTCGCCCATGGCCATTTTGCAAGGCGCTATAGGCGAATGATCGGCAGCGAGCTTTAATTGTTGGGTCCGCGATGTGTAGTTGAGCGGTCTTGCCAAGCATTGATTTCGGCCATGGCTGAGTGTAACATATTCATCAACGGGCAGTTCTCCGTGGGATAGGCCAGCCCTAGGCAATGCACTAAATGCATGCTGAATGCTCGAAAATACCGGTCCCCGTTATGATAAATCAATCTCTCGGGGTTCAGCGGACGATTAACTTTTAACTTTGAAGTAGATACAAATGTACAGTCAAATTTGGGCCACGATTACAGTGATTCGTGTCATTCGGAACAAGGCTCGATTGCCGAGGCTTTCAGTAATGTCACAATGTTTGGCCATGACTGCCGGTGGTCATCAAGGTAAGAATCGTTCGGTTCTTGTCGCGCTTGTACACAAGGAGCCTGTCCGCGTCGACATGCAACTCCTCGTATTTAGACCAGCGTCCTTTCCACCAATGATTTCGGTATTTGCGCTTAAGCAGTGCTGAATTGTAGTCAGCCAAGTCGTGGAGTACCTGATCGAGTCTGCTTAAGTCGAAATGCTTCTTCTTGATTTTCTTGACATCACGCAGGAATTTTTGCATATATGCAAACTCATACGTGATGGATGATATCTTTCATATTCTCTACGCCACCCGTGTGAATGACCGGTGAAGCCTCGGCTTCCTCCATTTCCCTGTCAAATTTGGAAAGTTGGGAGCGAAATGGAAGTCCTCCTTCGCGCAGGGACTGAGAGAGAAACATGTTAATAGCCGTGCCGAGATCAAGGCCTAAATCTTCGAAAAGCTGTGAGGCTCGACGCTTCATATCCTCGCTGGTACGAATTTGAATTCTCACTGTCTCTTTCATTACTTTCACCTGCTCCAATTGCTCTATTAGTCTTCTTTAGCTCCAAAATTACACCATTAGTGCTCCAAGTGGAGTTATTCTGGAGTCATTTTAACTCTACGAATAAAGAAACGAGGTTGACCTGAGATTCATGAATAAGGTTGTTGACACTGTGATGCACTAAAAAATGCGGAGAAATGGAATCTTGAACCGTAAAGCGGTATGAAAAGGGCCAGCCAAGTTACCCCGGCTGGCCCTTGTCTTGTGGAGCTGCGGGGAATTGAACCCCGGTCCGGTGACCGCACCCTCAGTCTTCTACGTGCGTAGTCTGCTGGCCTTTGTGGCTATCTGTCTGCCCCCACCTGTGTCGCAGACAACCGGTGGCGGGCATAGCCGCAGTAAAAGTCCCCGAACCGCCCTGTGGCGCGGCAGTTCAGGCAAGTCTTCTTAATGACGCTCAGCATCCCCCCGAAGGCGAAGGGGAGTGAACGGAGCAGCTGCTCACTGGTTAATCCTGGCGCGAAGCTCAGGCAGCGAGAGCGAACTCAGTGCGGTTAGATTTAGCACTTGTTGTTTGCGGGAGGACATTAACGAGCGGACCCCCGCGTTCTCGGCACGCTTCCCTGCGACGAACAGGTCACCGTCGAAACCGATCAGCCCCAATCTTGAATTATCAAGCTCCGCTGGCGCCAATTCGGGCCAGCCTCGTCAGTATACAACAGATGGACGCTGCGGATATTCCCGCTTCTCCCTCGGCATTGACTCCAATTTTGGTCAAGCCACAGAGCCCAGTCGGTTGGTGGCATAGTCGCTGAAGGCATGCACCTCCTCCACGTCCTCGTGGAAGGCCTCGCGCTTGGTGTCGTTGAAGAGGAAGATGTTGAAGCGAGGCATGTCATCACCGGCAAAGGGGATGAAGCGCAGGCCGTCGCCAGGATGCACGCCGGCCGAGGTGATCAGGCTGCAGACCAGGCCGGATGTGGTCACCATTTTCAGTGTTTCCACGTCGGAGACTTCAATCAGGTGACTGACCGGTTCAGACAGGTGAATCAGCCGTTGGGCGGCCTGGGCATGGACGAAATCTCGGTTGAGGGTGGCCAAGGGGACATCCCCGGGAAGCATGGACAGATCCTCGGGGTGCAGGCTGGTCATTCCCGCCGTGCCCAATCGTTCGACCATGGACTGGGTACATACCATGCCGAAGGGAAATGAGGCCAGTTTGGTCGTCTCCACGCCATCCACGCTCAGCGACTCGTTAACGCTGGCCACCGCCCCGTAGTCCACACGGTGGGCCTCTATCTGGCTCAGCAGCTTTTGGGACCCTATGGTTTCTACGGTCGTGTTCTTGTCTGGTTCGCACTGCCCTTGCCGCCCCTGCCCGGAGCTCAGCAGCGAAGAGATGATGGGTGGCAGGCCGATTGTGCGCCGTCGAATCCCGGTCCTCGCAGCCAAGGCCTCAGGCAGGGAGTTAATAAGGTCCAATGCCTGGCCGACGTGGTCCACCACTGTTCTTCCGGATTGGGTGAGCTGTGTGCCGTCACCTGCGCCGAAGCGCTGCCTTTGGACCAGCCTGGTTCCCAGACGTTTTTCCAGTCTTCTGATGGCCTGTGAGACGGCAGGCTGGGAGATGCCTGCCTCCAACGCGACGTCGGTGAAACTGCCGTACCGGGCCAGCATGGTAAGCAGCTCGAGGTCGCGGACATTATCCATATAGGTCATGAGCCGCTTCCCTTGATTGGTGCTCAGATTATTGCTTGTCTTTATTGCTTATCCGTCAACTTTGGCGAAAGACTACTTATAGGAACCATATCATTATCATCTGGACTTGAGAAGATTGACCCTTGAAAATATTTACAGTTCCTGACCCATGATTGGGGTCCAGTCGCCACGATTATCGATTATCAATCGTGCCGGCCGGACCCCAATTTCAATGTCGCAAGAAGCGAAGGTGCAGGTTTCGCTCAGGCGTCGTAGTGCCACTGTGCCTTGGCAACGGCGGCATCCACGTCCTCAATCGGCTCACGGTTCAGGCCTTCCTGGACCGCCTGTGCAGCTACAGCAGTGGCGACCCGACGTGAAATCTCCTTGAGATCGGCCACCGGCGGCAATACGGCGGTTCCGGGCTTGTCCACGTCGATCATGTCGGAGATGGCGTAGGCTGCGGCCAACAGCATCCCCTTGGTGACCAGCCGTGCCTTGGCGACGATGGCCCCGAAGCAGATGCCGGGATACATGAGGGCGTTGTTGCCCTGTCCGATGGAATAGGTGACCCCCTGGTAGTCAACAGGCTTTGAGGGGGTGCCGGTGATGACGAAGCCGCGGCCGTGGGTCCAGGCGATTACGTCGGCAGCCTTGGCCTCGGCCAGTTCCGTAGGGTTGGAGATGGGGCAGATCAGCGGCCGCTCCACATGCTTGGCCATGGCCTCGACAACGTCCTGGTTGAAGGCTCCTGCCCTGGTCGAGGTGCCGATGAGCACCGTGGGTTGGAAGGCGTCGACGACCTGTGCCAGCGAGGTCTTGTCGGTGACTGAGGCGAATTCATCCGGCTTGCGGGCATATCGTGTTTGGCCCTCGGTCAGATCGTCCAGACCCTGCTCGATCAGACCCTGACGATCGAAGAGCAGAACCCTGCCGCGCGCAGTCTCTGAATCCATGCCTTGGCGGATGATCAGGTCGTCCACAATCTGATCGGCGATGCCCACGCCGGCGGTCCCTGCACCGAAGACCATGATCCTGGTGTCCTTGGGGTCGGCTCCGGCAATTTTTCTGGCGGCGATCAGAGCGGCCAGTACGGTCACGCCGGTGCCCTGGATGTCGTCGTTCAAGGTCAGGATCCGGTCCTGGTAGCGCTTGAGGACAGGCGCCGCCTCGGGCCTGCCGAAGTCCTCCCAGTGGATCAGGGCCTCCGGATAGCGCTGCAGGACCTGTTGGACGAAGTCATCGATGAAGTCGTCGTAACGCTGGCCTCTGACCCTGGCGAAGTGGTTGCCCACATAGTCCGGATTGTCCAGCAGGGCCTGGCGGTTGGTACCGACGTCCACCATCACCGGCAGAACGCGAGAGGGATCGATTCCGGCAGCAGCGGTGTAGACCGCCAGCTTGCCCGTCAGGATCTCAGCCCCCTGGGCGCCCCAGTCGCCGATGCCGAGAATGCCTTCCGCGTCGGTGCAGACCACCAGGTCAATGGGTCGATCGCCGGCGTACTGGTCCAGGGCGTCGCCGATCCCCTCGGGGTGATCGATGGAGATGTACGCCACGTCGCTGCCTGAATAGAACTCGTCGTAGCGCTGGATGGATTGGGCCACGGTGGGGGCGTAGACGATGGGCATGTACTCGGTCAGATGCTTGTCCATGCTCCTGTAGAAGAGCCGACGGTCGGTGCGGCAGATGCTCATCAGGTAGAGCCGCTTGTCCAGATCGGTGGGCTGGGCCAGGAAGCGGCGGTATACGATGCGCTCGCGCTGTTCATCATCCTGTACGGCAGCAGGCAGTAGCCCATCAAGCTTGAGTTCGCGCCGTTGTTCATAGTCGAATCCCAGTCCCCGGTTGGCATAGGAATCGTTGATGGTATCGAATCCTGTCATGGTCTCACTTGTCCTTCACGATTGGGGCCGGCCGCGTTGCCGGACCTCTGCAATCAGCCTAGAAAAGCCCTTGGCGGCCCGGCAAATAAGCATTGTCTATATGTTCTCAAGCGCCTGTCGCCGCTCTTCGACGGGTCTTTTATGTCATCAACGGCTGCCGGTCATGGCCTTCCCCATATAGGCAGCGCTTATTTGTCGCCCCTGTCGTCTGCCGCATAGCATAAGTCCACATGAGCAAGCCGACGAAGAGGTCGGCGGTTTCCAGGCGGTCATACGCCGGACCATGAGCGAAGGAGCAATGATGGGTGAAACAGTACGAACAGGCGGGGGCGGGGGAGACCCCAAGACGGGAGCCAGGCAGCCGTTCAATACGGGCCAACTGGTCAAGGCTCTGATCTGCGTAGCCGTAGGGCTGGTCATCTTCCTGATTCCGCCTCCCAAGGGGCTGACCGCCCAGGGTATGCACATGCTGGGAGTCTTCGTGGGCACCATCCTCGGGCTGATTCTGCAGCCTCTGCCCACATCGGCGGTGGCCATCATCGGCATGACCGTGGGGATGCTGACCGGGGCATTGGACCCCAAGAAGGCGGCCTTCAACGGGCTGGGCAGTGCCTCCATCTGGCTGATTGTAGCGGCCTTCTTCATCGCTCAGGGCTTTGTCTCCACCGGATTGGGCCGCAGGATCGCCCTGGTCTTTCTTTCCCGATTGGGCAAGTCCAGCCTGGGCATAGCATACGGGCTCTCGGCCGCCGACCTGGTCCTGGCTCCGGCCACACCGTCAAACACGGCTCGCCTGGGCGGCATCCTTTTCCCGATCATTACATCAATCAGTGATGTGCAGGATTCAAAGCCGGACACTGATGAATCCCGGCGACGCATCGGCGCCTACCTGGCGATCACGGCCAACAACGTCAACGCCATTACATCGGCCATGTTCCTGACGGCTATGGCGGCGGGCCCGGTCGTAGGACAGCTGGCCCAGAAATTCCATGTGGACATCGGGTGGGGCACCTGGGCCCTGGCCGGCATAGTGCCTGGCCTGCTCTGCCTGATCCTCATCCCCGCCCTGATCTACCGCATCTTCCCGCCCACCCTGAGGAACGTTCCTCAGGCTCAGGAGGATGCCAAGGATGAGCTCAAGGGGCTTGGCCCGCTGAGCATGCACGAGTGGATCATGGCCGTGACCTTCCTGGTCATGCTGGTCCTTTGGGCGACCGGCTCGGTGATTCATGTCAATTCCACCACCGTGGCCTTCCTGGGCGTGGCCGTGCTGCTGTGCACCAAGATCATCACCTGGCAGGACATGGTTGCCAACAAGTCGGCCTGGTCCACGCTGATCTTCTTTGGCGTTCTGGTAGGCATGGCTGAACCGCTCAATACCCTGGGCGTCACAACTTGGGCGGGGGAGATCATCGCGGGCCTGGTCAAGGGTATGCCTTGGGTGTTGGTCCTGATGATTCTGACGATCTTCTACTTCTTCATCCACTACATGTTCGCTTCCGAGTTGGCCCAGGTGGCGGCCATCTACACGCTCTTCGTCAGCGTGGCCGTGGCTGCCGGGGTCCCGGCCATGCCCGCAGCGCTGATGCTGGGATGCGCCAGCGGACTGATCGGCGCCATGACCCATTACGCTTCCGGACCGGCGGCCTTGATTTACGGTGCCGGATACGTCAAGACCTCCGAGTTCCTGCGTATTGGTCTGATCTGCGGACTGGTGACCGTGGCCATCTTCCTGACCGTGGGTCTGGGCTGGTGGCGGCTCATCGGCATCTGGTAAATCCCGATACCGTAGATATAGGTTTGGTGTAGATATAAGTTTGGTCCCGTCCTGTCGACAGTTCGACGGGCGGGACCAAATCATGTTCAGAGGGAGAGGTGGGGGATCATTGACCCTGCTGGCCCAGGTAGTCGGGGATATGCTCGGGATATTCGGGCCAGGCGCCCGGCTGGGTGCAGACGAAGGCTGCGGTGTTGACGGCAGCCCGGTGGGACTGGGTCAGGGAGGCTCCCAGCAGGCGGTTGATGGCGAAGGTGCCGGAGAAGGCATCGCCGGCACCGACAGTGTCGGCCACAGTGATTTCAGGCGTGGGCAGGTGGGAGGACTGGCCGTCCGCCAGATAGATTGTGCTGTAGTCGTTGCCGGCGGTCAGCACGATGGTGTCCAGGTGCCACTGGTCCATGAACCAGCTGCAGAGCTCGTCGTCGGTGGCTCCGGGGACGTGGAACATGTCGCGCAGGGTGACCAGCTCCTCGTCGTTGAGCTTGAAGACCGTAGCCATGTCCAGCAGCTCCTGGATCAGATCCTTGCTGTAGAAGGTGCCGCGCAGGTTGATGTCGAAGAAGCGCATAGCATGGCTCTTGGTGTGGCGCAGGACCTGCAGGCAGGTCTCGCGGGACCCGCTGCTGCGCATGCTCAACGTGCCGTAGCAGACGGCGTCGGCCTTGCTGGCCAGCCCGGCCAGGTCATCCGTATATTCCAGATGATCCCAGGCCACATCGGGCTTGAAGACGTACTGGGGAATGCCGTCGGTCAGCTGGACCTCGACGGTGCTGGTGGGGTGGTCGTTGTGCTGTAGGACGGCATCGACGCCGGCCTTCTGGACCGCCTCCTCAAGCTCTCGGCCCAGGTCGTCGCGTCCCACGGCGCTGATGGCGTAGCCTTCCGCCCCGTTCTTTGCGGCGTGATAGCTGAAGTTGACCGGTGCGCCACCGGCCCGCTTGCCTGTTGGCAGGACGTCCCAGAGGATCTCGCCGATGCTGAGGACCACGGGTTTACTGGTCATGGTGTTCCTTTCCTGATGACGGGCGATGCGCCCGCCTTGTGCTTGTTGATTTCACAGCTGTGCGACCGATGCTGGCCGGATGTTCTAAAAATTGGCTGGCAGCTACCGCGGCGGCCCCGGTCAGCGTCGCATCGGCAGGTAGGTTGGAGAGCAGAATCTGCGTGTGCTCACGCAGCCCAGGCAGGGCACGCTGGGACACAATGGTTCGAACACGTTCCAGCAGGCGGGTACCGGCGGCGCCCACCATGTCTCCGATGACGATCTGGGCAGGATTGTAAGCGTTGACGATGGTCACGCAGCCGTAGCCCACGTAGTCAGCGATCTGATCCGCCAAGTTCTGGGCGACCTGCTGACCCGTGCGGGCCAGGTCGAACAGACTTGCGCAGGCCTCAGCGTGGGTCATGGCCTCGACTCCAGGGAAGTGATCCCGCATATCCGGCTGGCACATGCGGCGATGGATGGCTACCGCCGAGCAGTAGCATTCCAGGCAGCCGCGGTTGCCGCACTCGCAGTGCAGGCCGTTCAGATCGATGCTGACGTGGCCGATTTCGGTAGCCGCTCCCTGGCTTCCGTCCACCAGGGCGCCCCTGTCGATGACTCCCAGCCCAACGCCTTCGCCCACCAGGAAGTATGCCATGCTGGATGCGCTGACGCGGGGATCGAACAGGCTATGTGCCAGTGCGCCGGCTCGGGCATCCTGCTCAATGAACGTGGGAACACGGAAGGCCTGGCCGAATTCGTGGATAAAGTCCACACCACGCCAGCCGGGCATGCTGGTGACCAGGGCGATACGGCCGGTCTCGCGCAGATAAGGCCCCGGCACGGCCATGCCCACGGCCACGATGGCAGGGTTCGTCTCCAGTCGTCCCTCCACGCGGGTTCTGACCTCTGCCACGGCGGCGGGAATGTCATCTGGGTCGACGGGGGGCAGCCCTTCCGAGTCCAGCAGGCGGCCGCTGATGTCGAACAGTCCGATGGTGACCAGGCTGCGGGCGAACTTGACTCCGATGACCTGGTAGCGGTGGGCGTTCAGGGCCAGGCCTATAGATCGACGGCCGCCCCCTGAGTCCATGCTGCCGGTCTCGCTGATCAGACCCAACCCGATCAGACGGCCCACCAGCTTGCCCACCGCAGCTGGTGTCAAATTGAGGTCCCGGGCGATCTGGGCTCGCGAACTGGTGCCGTGCTGGTGCAGATACTGCACGATGCGTGACTGGTTGAGCTCGGAGAGGGCCTTCGGCGTGCTGGCGTATGGACTGCCATGCATGTCAACCTCCTCCTTGAGTGGTGCAGTCACGTGAACTTCGCGTACTTTATGAACAACGTTTATATATTAACACTGTTTATTATTCTTCCGCAAACCCTTTCAAAGCTGTTTAGGGTTTCTCAACAAAGGGAATTCCATCGTTGGCCACGTCTCCTTTACCAGTGTGATGGATCGTAGGTTCTTGCAGGCTCACCGCCATGTGTGAGCTGCTTATGCGTTGAATATTCGACTCTGCCAGTGCACGTTCACCATGGATGCCGGGGTCTCTTCTCGTCCCAGGTAAATGGGTAGATTGATGGGTGACCATCGATGGTCATGGCTGGAACATGCCGACGATACGGTTGTCATCGGCATCAATCTGCTGCGGGAAAGGTATGGAGAATGAGTCTTGATAATGGCATCGACGCCGTCGCCGATCCGCCGAGAGAGCGGCTATTAGCTCTGATTCCCCGGCCGATCCACATGCAAAGGGATCGAGGCCAGCTGCTGTTGCCGGTGGTGGGCCGAATTGTCTGCGGTGCAGCAGTTGACAAGGAGCTGGGTTCTGTTCTGAGTGACCAGTTGATAGATACCATTCAGCAGGCTACTGGGATGGTCTGGGATCATTCGCGGGGGCAGGCGTGGAATGGCGCGATTGGGTTGGATCTGGACCAGAAACTTGGTCCCCAAGAGTATCTTCTGCGCATCGCTGATCAGAGGGATCGTCGCCCGATTGTGGATATCCGCGGCGGAGACGGTCAGGGACTGCGGTGGGGGGTGCAGACCCTTCGCCAGATCGTCATGCAATGCGGTCCGGTGCTTCCGGCTCTGCACATCCAGGATCGCCCCGCCTACCCAACACGCATCTACAGTCTGGATGTGACCCGGGGTCGGGTGCCCACCATGGACTGGCTGCGGCACTGTGCGGATATATTGGCTCTGTATAAGTTCAATCAGCTGCAGCTCTACATTGAGCACACTATGGCTTTCCCGGGTATGAGCGAAGCCTGGAGGGGCACAAGCCCTCTGAAGCCCGGGCAGATCACCGACTTCGATGACTACTGCGCCCGCCTAGGCATCGAGTTGGTGCCTTCGATTTCCACCTTCGGCCACCATTACACCAACCTTCGTACTCGCGGATTCAGAGATCTCGGCGAGTTTCCTGAGCAGGCGGACCGGCCCTACTCTTTTATAGAGCGCCAGGAGCATCACACCATCAATGTCAACCACCCGCAGGCCCTAGATTTCTCGACTGAGCTGATTGACGCCTATGCGCCGCTTATGCGTACGCGAAACTTCAATATCGGTGGGGACGAGACCTTCGATCTGGGCAAGGGGCGTTCGCGGCAGGATGGTTCCAGCAAGGAGCCTGCTGACATGTATGCCGACTATATGATCAGCCTGTGTGATTACCTGCACGCGCAGGGCCGTCATCCCATGTTCTGGGGCGATGTTGCTGTGTCCATGCCCAGAGTCCTGGACAGGCTACCCAAGGACTGTACGCTGCTCAACTGGCTCTATGACCCGCAGGTAGGGCCGGAAAAGGTTGCCCTTGTGGCTTCTACCGGGGCGCGGCAGATAGTCTGCTCGGCCGTTCACGCTTGGAATCTTCTCCTTCCTCGAATCGACGATGCATGGAATAATATCAGCCGTCTGAGTCGATACGGGATCCAGTACGGTGCCGTCGGGGCCATGGTCACCGACTGGGGCGATTACGGGCACATCAACGATCCGCGCATGAGCCTGCCCGGCATGGCTTACGCCGCCCAGTGCTTCTGGAACCCGAACGACGATAATCGGGACCGAGTGGACAGGGATCTGGGCCTGCTGATCTACGGGGATGCGACAGGGGACTATCTGCCGGCACTGATCCAGGCAGGCTCCAGTTCGGTTTTCGGCTGGGACGACATGGTGCGCTACTGGGAGCTTGATGACGGCCATGGGGGCCTCAACCAGGATGTGGCCCACTTCCTTGTCTCCACATTGCCAGGCATGCCTGGGCTGGATTCGTCTGCTGATGCATGCGAAGCTCGCCGGAGCCTGCTCATGGCTTTGCGCATTCGTCTTGAGCAGGTGGATCAGCGTGACGCTCTGCTGGTTGACGCGGCTGTGCGCATGGGCAGGGCCGCCGCCGGATGCCGGTCTGATGCGCGCAGAACCCTGCAGGCCCAGTTGATGGCTGTCCATGGCCAACGCCTCTTCAACGCGCTGGGTCGCAGTCTGGCCGTCCGCCATAATGTTCTGCCTGGAGCTCCGGATGCCAGAGCCGACCGGGATCTGGCGGATGCTCTGGAGATCTGGTTCGAGTCTTACGCCAAGCTTTGGCGTAAGGTCAGCCGTGAATCGGAGCTGGGGCGGATCGCCTCCATAGTCTGGGGCTGTGCCGATATGTTGCGACGGGGGACAAACTGCTGACTAGATCGGCCGCGATGGTCCCTTGGTCCGATACAATGGTGCTATTCCAGGGCGGGGTTGACAGGAGGTTCTATGCTCAGGGTGGCTCTGGTCGAAGATGACCCGTCTGCTGCCAGCACCCTGTCGGAGTACTTGCGGCGGTACGGAAACGAGTGCGGTCTGGGTATCAAGGTTGTGGTTTTCTCTGAACCCACCGCTTTTCTCCAGGGATACCGTCCGAATTGGGATCTGGTCCTCATGGATATCCAGCTGCCCAACATGGATGGCATGGAAGCGGCCCGGCGCTTGCGGGATTTGGATCGATACGTGGTGCTGATATTCGTGACGAACATGGCCCAGTATGCGGTTCTTGGCTACGAGGTGGATGCCTTGGCCTACATGGTCAAACCAGTTAGCTACACCGAGTTTTGCCGGAAATTGGATAGGGCTGTCGCTCTTATTCAGCAGGGCGCCTCGACTATCACGGTGAGTAGGCGGGACGGTATACGGCGATTGCGACTAGCGGACATAGTTTATATTGAAGTCTGTGGTCACAGGCTGATCTATCACGGTGACGGTGAATCGGTGGAGGCCACCGGTACATTGAAAGCCGTCCAGGGTCAACTGGCAGATCGTGGATTCCTACGATGTAATAAGGCCTATTTGGTCAATGTGCGTCACATCCTGGCTGTCAAAGGTACGCAGGTGATTGTTACAGGAAACTGTCATCTGACTATTGGCAGATCGCATCGCAGGCAGTTCATGCAGTCCCTGGCTCTAGAGTTAGCCAGGGAAAATGAGATGGTGCGCCCAAACGCTATGGGTTTGACATGACGGTTCAACGGGTGCTGGATCTTGTTC
Organism: Bifidobacterium sp. POST2/T3 (B1); assembly: GCF_058197115.1. NCBI lineage: Bacteria > Bacillati > Actinomycetota > Actinomycetes > Bifidobacteriales > Bifidobacteriaceae > Bifidobacterium > Bifidobacterium sp. POST2/T3 (B1). Next base: position 40,423 of record NZ_JBVPQK010000001.1, on the reverse strand, counting down.
TTCTGTTTCTGCAGCGGAACGGTTTCATCTTCGAGATCGTGATTGCCACACTGATCTACACCTATCGCTTGGAACGGCGCCGACGGGGCGTCTTTTGGGGCGGTGTGGTGCTGGTGGTTATGCTCGCACAATCCGTCGTATGGAACAGATACGCGCGTGATTCCCCTTGGTTGGCTATGGTCGATAACCTGGTGGTCTTCCTCCTGCTGGCTCTATGGATCGCGGCCATCTGGCGAGTGGATTTGCGGCAGGACCTCCTGTACTTCGTGCTTGGAGGCACAACCCAGCATCTTTGTTATCGCGGTGCAACGATGGTGACCCTGATATCGACAGACCGAGTGAGCGCGTCCTTTCGGCCATCGGTCTATGGTCTTGCCTTGATACCTATGCTGCTGTGCTCGTACCTGCTCTGGGCGAGAAAGCTCAAAAATCATCATGAAATCCGCATCCAAGGACAATCGTTGCTGGCAATGCTGGCAGGTATGTTTCTGTGCGTTAGCGTCTTCACTAATGTAATCAATGCCATAAGGCCGCCCATTGGACCTCGAGTTACAGGTGTTTTTAGCGCTTTCGACATGCTGGCCTGCATTCTTCTGCTCTCGCTGTGCATTGGTCTGGAAGACAAGCAGGAGGCGCGGTACGAGGGGGAGCTGCTTCGTCAGCTCCTCCGTCAGCAACGCAGGCAGATGTCGGCATCCAAGGAAACCATTGAACTGGTCAATGTAAAAGCGCATGATTTGAAAAAACAGATCACCCAGTATGGCCAAGCGCTATCCTCCGATCAGATGAACAGCCTTACCAATCTGGTAGATGTCTATGATGCTTCGGTGCACACTGGCAATGATGCTCTGGATGTGCTGTTGACTCAGAAGGCTCTGGTCTGTGAACGTCGTGGCATAAGGTTCGACAGGATGATAGACGGGGCTCTGCTCGGGTTCATGAATCCTACTGATGTTTATGCGCTCTTCGGTAACGCCATGGATAATGCGTTGGAGGCGCTCGCTGGTTTCGAGCCCAAAGATGGCCGATATATCAGCCTTGATGTGAAAAAACGCGTGGGGATGGTGCTTATCCGGGTCGAGAATCCCTTTCCTGGCGAAATCAGGTTCCTCAATGGGCTGCCTATGACCACCAAGGGCGATGAGCGTGATCACGGCTTTGGCCTACGTTCTATGTCGATGATCGCTAAGCGATACCATGGCAAGCTGTTCATCAAGGCTGAGGATCACTTGTTCATTCTCACCATTGTCTTGCCGAGCGCTTTTTGACGTTCGAGGCTGTAATTCGACCATTCAGGCACTTGGTCTTGCCGGTGGAACCTACCAGTTGAAGAATGAAATCTGCAGCGGCCGGGATGATGCGTTGGCCAATGAAGGCGACGGCCATAACTCGCGGCCAATGCGAGAAAAGGAGAATACATGTCGAAGAAATCGCGGCTATGGAGGGCGATGGCGTCCGTCGGAGCACTGTTGCTCGCTTTGGTCATCATGGCGAGCCTCGTCTTGGAGACTTATAGAACATCGATCGATGCCTTTTTCGGCACAAGGAGCCAGAGAATCGTCACTGATCAATCCGCCCACGGCAAGGACGCCTGGACCTATGCCTCCGAATTCAAAAGTGCAAGAAGCGCATATCAGGGCTTCAGAAAAGAAGCTCTTCAGGAGGCGCCGGAAACTTTCGCCCTGCTCAAGAACGACCATGAGGCTCTCCCGCTTGCCGAGCATGCGAAGGTGACCATGCTGGGCGTCAGAGGATTCGCGCCAATCTATGGCAGTTCGGGAGGTTCCGTCACTGACGGGCATTCCACTGAGCAGATCACCCAGGCTTTCACCAAGAAGGGACTGCGGCTGAATCCATCCACGCTCCAGGCATATCAGCAGTATTTCAAAGGCAAGAAGTGGACGGTTCCCAAGTTCGGCGGTGGCATATTGCCTGAATACGCGGAAATCACCAAATACAACGACCCATGTGAATTATCGATTGATGAATTGACAGGCCTCAATCCGGACTTCAGATCGCAATATGCACAGTTTGGCGATGCGGCTATTGTCGTTGTAGGCCGACCTGGCGGAGAAAACGGCGACGGATATTATCCAGGCAAGCGCGGCCTTGCGCCCGGTGTCTCGACTTCGACCGGCAATATATTGGCCTTGTCTCAAAAAGAGAAGGATATTATAGGCGAGGCAGAGTCTCACTTCAAGAAAGTCGTTGTCCTCATCAACTCGGTCAACCCCATGGAGATAGGCGATCTGAAGGATGACCCGCGGATCAGCGCCATCATGTGGATCGGCTTCCCTGGAGCTTATGGCTTCGAGTCCCTGGCTGATGTGCTTACCGGAGTGGTGTCGCCCTCGGCGCGATTGGGTGATGTCATGGCCCGCAACAGCGCTTTGGCGCCGGCTATGGGTAATTACGGCAATATCCCCTGGGCCAATGCAGCCGACTTCTCGAAGGAAGCTGCGGTCAATTCCTATCTTATAGAGGCTGAGGGCATTTATACCGGTTATCGGTACTACGAGACCAGGTATGCGGACATAGTTGGCGGCAAGGGCGGCAAACAGGCCAAAGCGGGGACCTGGTCCGACCGTGACGGTGCTCCGGCCACAGCTGATGGGGAGTGGTCCTACGACCATGAGGTCGTGTATCCATTTGGATATGGCCTGAGCTATACGAGCTTCCGTCAGCATTTGGATTCTGTAAAAATTGCTGGCGACAAGCGAACGGCAAAGGTGCGCGTAACCGTATCCAACACAGGCGGGCGTAAAGGCAAATCAGTGGTCCAAGTCTATGGCTCTGCGCCCTACACTGACTATGACCGTCGGCAGCATGTTGAGAAATCGGCCATAGCCCTGCTTGACTTTGCAAAGACCGACACGCTCAAACCCGGAGAAAGCCAGACTGTGACCATGACAGTCGACTTGGCCAACTTGGCCAGCTATGATACCTCTGGCGCCGGCACTTACATTTTGGATCCTGGCGACTACTTCGTTGCCATTGGCGATGACGCACACCAGGCCTTGAATTCAGTACTTGCTGCCCAGGGAACGTCGGTGCCTGGAGGACATGCAGATGCTGCCAAGGCCTACCGTTGGTCCTGGCAGGGTGGAATAGATGACAAGACCTTCTCCACAGCGAAGACCGGCAAAAAGATCGTCAACCATCTTTCCCGTGGCGATTACGCTATGGACTACAACGCATTTAAGCCAGGGAGCGTCAAGTATCTGACCAGATCCGACTGGTCCGGTACCTTCCCATCAACTTACAAGGGGTTCAAGGCCGATGGACGATTGGCGACTTTGCTCAACAACGATTTTGTGCCTCTGAAGCACGATGCTGATGCCAAGGAGGCTCAGACGGGGAATGGATCGAGTTCCCTGACTATCAATGAGATGAAGAACGCCCGGTTCGATGATCCTCGGTGGAAAGAAGTCGTAGACAAGGTTCCGGTCAAAGAATTCATGTCGTTTGCTGAAAAAGCCTTCCATGCCATAGGTGCCATGCCCTCTGTCGGGCTTCAGGAGATGATGGCTGATGACGGTCCCGGCGGCTCGGACTCGCATTACCTCAAGGAGGGCACTTATCGCGGAAAGCCCTACGCCGATGCCGAAAAATATGCAGACAAGGGTTCTCGCGTAGCTCCATCCCCCGTCAACCTGGCATATTCATGGAACAAGGCTCTGGGCTATCGGCACGGTCAAATCACTTTGGGCGAAAGCAGCCTGGTCTTCAATCTTCCAATCATGATCGGCCCGGCCATGAATCTGCATCGGCATGCTTACAATTCCCGTGCTGTCGAGTATTATTCCGAGGACCCTATCCTTTCGGGATACATGGGAAGTGCAGTCACCCAAGGGGCACAATCCAAGGGCACTCTGGTCAATATAAAGCATGCCGCTTTCAACGATCAGGAAATCAATCGTTCTGGCATTGCGGTCTTCATGAGCGAGCAGAAGGCTCGCGAGATGGATTTGCGTAATATACAACAGGCTTTCGAGGCCAAGGGCAAACCGGATGACTTCAATGGCCGTGCTCACCCCCATGGCGACTATCGCCAAGGAGCCTTGGGTGTAATGACTTCCTACAATCGTATAGGTGCCGTGGCATCCAGTGCCAATGCTGGTGTCATGAACGACATCATGCGGGATGAGTGGGGATTCACCGGCTACTCGGTAACCGACTTCACCTCGGTTTCGCCTCATGCGTCTCCCAAGGAGTCGCTGATGGCAGGAACCACGGCCTTTTGCGGATTCGGCAATCAGGGAGTCGAATATTGGAATCCCGAAACCCTAAGCTCCGACAAAGCCATGCTGTCGGCAATCCGGAAGGATATCCACTACGCCTTGTGGGCACTGGCCAACTCCAATGCGATGAATGGTGTCAATGAGACTACACATACACAGAACACGCTTACCTGGTGGCGTGGATTGTATCTTGCGGGCATCACTCTTACAGCTCTGGCCACCTTGCTTGGATTGGTTGGCTGCGTACTTGATTGGCGGCGTTCGTCAGGTAAATCGCTTCCATCTGGTGCAGATATTGACGAAGGAGGTGCTCGATGATCAGCTGGCACATGGAACGTAAAGGCAGCCTCTGGACGGCATTGGTGTGTTCCGTGGCGGGCTTGGCTATTTACCTGGCCTCGTCAATGACGGGGTATCTTGCTGGAAAAGGATTGAGCGCAGTAGTGATCGTCTGCACACTGCTGGCATGGGTGTGCCTGGCACCGGTCGAGCTGGCCCGGCTTGATGGAGAGCAAAGTGTTGTAGCTTCCATGAGGTCTCTTGCGGCTGAGGTGCTCCTGTTGATTGCCTTCGCAGTATTTGCCATGTCGCGGGTCAGATTGGCGGCGGATGTCTATTTCATCCCGGTCAATTACCCCCCGTCTGAGCAGACGGCGCTCAATTGGTCCATTCTCGGAGTTGCGGGATATGCGGTGGCCATCGTGGCAGTAATTGTCCGCTTCTGCGGTGAGCCCCGACCGCTCGCCATTTCCGCAGGCTCTGGGTCTAAGGTCTGATTTTTAAGGACGCAGTAAGGGTCGGCACCAGTTTTAGGCATCGGCCGGCCTTTTCTCGAACTGGTCTTGTCGGCTGCCACTCCGGCTTCAAAGGATGGCGGTTGGCAAGACCTTACGACACAGTGAAGGAACTTCATGAAAGCAACTGAGTGGAACCAGGGGTGGCGATACCGCCATTTGCAGGAGAGGGATGAGCCTTGGACGTCTGTGGAGCTTCCCCACGATGCCATGCTGGGGGAACCCAGGAGACCCGATGCCCCGAGTGGTGCCAACAGCGGATGGTTTGTGGGGCGTGACTATGAATACGTCAAGGAAATCCGCACGGACGGACTGGGTCCGCATGAGACGATGATTCTTGAGTTCGAGGGGGTATATCAACACAGCGAAGTTTGGCTGGACGATCGCAAACTGAGCTTCCATCCTTATGGGTACACGGGGTTTTTCGTCGATCTGAGCGGGAAAATGCAGCCAGGCGGCAAGGGGACGATTCGTGTTGTCGCGCGCAATGCTGAACAGCCGAATTCCCGCTGGTACTCAGGGGCGGGCATCTACCGCCCCGTCACGCTGTGGACCGCTGAGGCGCAATGCATCCGCCCCGGCGGCATCAAAGTCTCCACGCTGGGCACCGACCCCTGCGCTATTCACGTGTCTTTGCAGACCTCGTCCGCAGGGAATGCGCAGATTCGCATTCTGCCCACCGATGCGCAACAGGGAGAATTCTTGGCTGATGTCGAGGTTCCTGTGGATGCGGAAGGAAAGGCCCAGGCGGATATCGATCTTCCTGATGCGAGCCCGTGGAGTCCTGAGAGCCCGACGTTGTATGAATGCCAGGTCCTCTTCGTCTCCTCCTCGGGCTGCCAGGACCTCGCGCGGGCTAGGTTCGGCATACGGACTGTCGCCTGGGGAGATCAGGGCCTGCTCATCAATGGTGTCCGCAGAATCCTCAAAGGGGCCTGCGTCCACCATGACAACGGGATTCTTGGCGCCTGTGCTTGGCCTGAGGCCGAGGAGCGGAAGGTCAGGCTGCTCAAGCGCAACGGCTACAATGCCATCCGCAGTGCCCACAACCCCTGTTCCAAGAGCTTTCTGGAGGCCTGCGACCGTCTAGGTATGCTGGTCCTGGACGAGTACATAGACCACTGGTACATACACAAGACGGTGCATGACTATGTGCAGTACTTTCCGCGATGGTGGCGTCGGGATCTGGCCGACATGGTGGCAAAGGACTTCAACCATCCATCGGTCATCATGTACTCTATCGGCAACGAGGTCAGCGAAACCGCACAGCCGAAGGGGATTGAACTGACCAAACGCATGGTTGAGGTTCTGCACGGGCTGGATGCCGGTCGCCCCGTGACATGCGGCGTTAATATCTTTTTCAACTTTCTGAGCTCCATCGGACTAGGGGTGTATTCGGATAAAAAAGCCGAAAAGGAGGCTGCACAAGGCGCTAAACGAAATACAGGTTCCGCACAGAGCCGGCACCGTGGTGCGGTAGGCAGCCAGTTCTTCAACGACATGGCGGGAATCATGGGGGCTAATTTCATGAAGACCGGGGCCACCCTGCCAGCCTGCGACCGTCGGACGCGCGGAGCCTTCGCCTGCATGGACGTTGCTGGATATAACTATGGCATCAAACGATACGCAAATGATCTGCGCCGGTACCCTCATAGGCTTATTTTGGGCACCGAGACCTTCTGCAGTGATGCTGACGAATTCATGCGTCTGGCCCACCGGAATCCGCGTCTGATCGGCGACTTCGTCTGGGCGGGAATGGACTATCTGGGCGAAGTCGGCGTAGGAGCCTGGGAGTATCGGCAGGAGGCGCCGCGGTTCAGCGGCTTCGGTTGGCTTACTGCAGGTTCCGGACGTCTGGACCTGACCGGCAGGCCCCTGGGCGAGGCCCTGTATACCCGTGTGGCATTAGGGGCTGAAACTGGTCCCTATCTTGCGGTTCGACCCGTCAACCATGCGGGGGAGCGGCATTCCCCCAGCGCTTGGAAGATGACCGATGCCCTGGATTCGTGGAGCTGGGATGGATGCGAGGGCCGGACTGCACAAGTAGAGGTATATGCCCGAGCATATGAGGTTGTCTTGAGGCTCAATGGACGTTGCGTAGGGCGCTCGCGTTCGCATGGAAGCACTAGGTTCCGCTTTTCCTGCCCTTATGAGCACGGGATGCTGGAGGCTTTGGCATACGACCGGTCCGGTCAGTTGATTGGCCGACAGGAGCTACGCTCTGCCGGTACAGAAACGATAATTACCTTGGATGCCGATCGAGAGTATGTACGTCCAGGCGGGCTGTGTTTCCTGCGGGTGAGATACACGGATGATCAAGGAATCGATAAGCCGATGGTCCATGGGGAGCTGGCCTGCCATGTGCAGGGCGGCCGGCTGCTGGCCCTTGGATGTGCGGCACCATATAATCCTGAGGGATTTCTCAAGGGGCATACGCGCAGCTATTACGGCCAGGCATTGGCAGTGGTGCAGGCCGATCGGTCAGTTAGCCTTCAGAGTCCGTCAAAGCTTGACTTTGAGATTTCCGACGGCCGTCATCAAAGCGCCATCTGCATTCCGATACGTGATGAGGAGTTGACAGCGGAGGAGAGCCATGCGTGACATCCGTTCGGTTGTGGTCCTGCGCTGGAGACGATTTGCATCCCGTCATCGGCGGATCGCGCAGTTTCTCACCTTTTATGCCTTCTCCCTGTTGGTGACGCTTTTGCAATATTTGATGCTGACTTTTTTGCCGGAGGTCGTCTATCGGTTTACGGATTGGTGTTCGATACCTGCTCAGCTTGGGCATATTCATATTGGCGTTGTGAATACCTATGTGTTCGATTACCCGGTGACCGGCGATGCCACTGGCGGCATGGGATATTTCGCTGCCTTTGCGTTAACCCTTTTTGTTGCCCAATGCGTCAATTTTCCTATGCAGCGCAATGTCACTTTCAAGTCGCACGGCAATGTCTGGTATCAGATTTTCTGGTATATCATCGCCTTTGTCGCCATCACCGTCGTCTGCTCTGTGCTGATGGGGCTATACGTGCCCGTCTGCAAACGTTTCTTTCCGCCGTCGGTTTATAACGTGCTGATCACCGTGATCAATGGTGGCGTGCAAATGGTCATTTACTTTCCCGTGTACGCCATCATCTTCCCTGAGGGCAAGCCGCAGACAGTCTCGGGGAAAGGCCAGTGAAGGATATAATTCAACGAATTGACAAAATCGATCCAGCCTTCTAATCTTGTTGATCAGGAGGAAGGAACCGGTTTCCTCCCCTGTGAACGCTGTAAAAGCAAATGCAATAGGCAAAGGAGCATTTCGTATGGGTCTGTGGGACGTCGACAAGATCGAATACGTGGGTCGCCAGGGCGTGAAGGAGGGCCTGGGCTTTCGTTACTACGACAAGAATAAGGTGGTGGCCGGCAAGCCCATGAAGGACTGGCTGCGCTTCGCCGTAGCCTGGTGGCACACCTTCAACCAGGGTCTGGTGGATCCCTTTGGCGATCCCACCGCGCAGAGGCCCTACTACCGCTACACCGATCCCATGGATCAGGCGCTGGCCAAGGTGGACTACGCCTTCGAGCTCTTTACCAAGCTTGGGGTCGAGTTCTTCTGCTTCCACGACCGCGATCTGGCTCCCGAGGGCGACACCCTGCGCGAGACCGATGCCAATCTTGACAAGGTGATCGACCGCATCGAAGCTGCCATGAAGGACACTGGCGTCAAGTTGCTCTGGAACACCTCGTCGCTCTTCACCAACCCCCGCTTCGAGGCCGGCGCCGGTACCTCGCCCTTTGCTGACATCTATGCATACTCGGCAGGCCAGCTCAAGCACAGCTTGGAGATCGGCAAGCGGCTTGGCGCTGAGAACTACGTCTTCTGGGGCGGCCGTGAGGGCTACGAATCCCTTTGGAACACCCGCATGAAGGAGGAGCAGGACCATATGGCTGCCCTCTTCCACATGTGCGTGGACTACGCCAAGGAGATCGGCTTCGACGCACAGTTCCTGATCGAGCCCAAGCCAAAGGAGCCCACTCTCCACCAGTACGATTACGACGCGGCCACCACCATCAACTTTCTGCGCACCTACGACCTGCAGGATAGCTTCAAGCTCAACATCGAGGGCAACCACGCCAACCTGGCCATGCATACCTATCAGCATGAGGTCCGCGTGGCCCGCGAGGCCGGATTCCTGGGATCCCTGGATGCCAACCAGGGCGACAAGCTGATCGGCTGGGACATGGACGAGTTCCCCTCGGACCTCTACGATGCCACCGCCGTCATGTGGGAGGTGCTGGCCAATGGCAGCATCGGGCCCCGCGGAGGCCTGAACTTCGACGCCAAGCCGCGCCGTTCCTCCTTCCTGCCTGAGGACCTCTTCAGGACCCACATCGTGGGTATGGACACGTATGCCGCCGGTCTTCTGGTCGCGGCCAAGATGCATGAGGATGGCTATATAGAGAAGCTGCAGAAGGATCGCTATTCCTCCTTCGAGTCCGGTATCGGCTCGACGGTCAAGGATGGCACAGCCACACTGGCCTCCTTGGAGGAGTACAGCCTTGATAAGCCGCAGGCTGAACTGATCGCCGCCGACAAATCCGACCATCTTGAAGTGGTCAAGGCCACCATCAACAACTATATCGTCGAGGCTCTGGCTCAGGCCTGAGATCTAACCAAGCATCGCTCAACCCTGTGCGAGGGAATTCGCCCCGTCGTGCAGGGGTTTCTTATGCGCTTTGGACTATCCGGGATTGCTGCGTGTCATGGTGAGGAGACACTCGGATATGTCTGCGGAAAAATAAAGCGGGGATTTTCTGATTTGAGTAATGCCTAAGGCTTGAGGAATAGCCATTCCGGAAGTATTCGCATTTCTGTTCTTTTAAGCGACTTTTCTGTGTTTCCGAGGATTGTTGTAGTTCTTATGTGGTAGGGGGCTATAATGGAACTAAATCGCTTTAGTAAATCATTGAAGAACTACTGCGAACAACATGGAGGTTGTCGATGTCGAATGAGGCTGAGGGCAGGCCAGACAGTAATCGCGAAAGTGATGAACCAGGACCTATTTTGGCCGGTTATTACCGCGCCTGGCACGATAACTGCGGAAAGCCGAGAGTGGATTCGATTTCGCTTGGCGATGTGCCCGCAGATCTGGATCTTGTGTCAATCATCACCAATGGAGAAGTCGATGATGATTTTTGGGTTGCTCTGCCGGCCTACATCGAAAAACTCCATTCGCAAGGCACAAAGGTAGTCAGAACCTTGTTTTTGGACTGCCTCTATCAGGATACCTACGAGGATTGCGGCAAAGTCCACACTTTCAGCAGGCTTGGCGAAGAAAACGGCGGACCAGATCGCCGTGCCGACGAGATAATTGCCAATTACCTGAAGCCCTTTGACTACGACGGCCTGGTGATCGATGTCGATCATGAACCTGAGTCCGAGCAAATGGCTGCCACAGCCGAGGTGTTTCATGCTTTGGCGAAAAAGTGGGGACCTGGTTCAGCGTCCTCGCGCCTCATGATTTTCGATCAGGATATTCTTCTGCCTCAGACCAGTCTGATTGCTCAGGTCTATAAAGATTGCTCCTATTACTTTGCTGACACCTATGGCATGGATGTTCGCCGTATTCAGGGACTTTTCGAGCAGGTTCGTGACTTTGTCCCCGCTTCAAAATTCGTCACTGGTTTTTCATTCTATGAAGAAGGAGGCCCTCGATGGGGTGATGTCACATATCCGTTCGAAGGAAGCAAGGTCAAAGACCTCCTATTCTGGCATCCGGCTGGTTCGAACCGCACAGGAGGACTGTTCGCCTATGCAATAGATCGCGATGGGGTTGCCCAAGGTGACGATCGGTTGAGGCGAACCGATTTTAAAACTATGCACTATGTAAAAGAGCAATTGGAGAACAAAGGAGTCTCTCATGAATAAACTAGGAAAAATATCAGTCATGTTGCTGGCTGCGGCTACCAGCGTCGGGATTTTATCGTCGTGCGGCTCTTCCGAATCTGATAAGAAAACAGTCAAGTTTGCCTACCAGGCCACCGGAGACACCAGTGCCATAAGCAAGTGGATGAAAGACGTCAAAGCCCAGTTTGAGTCTGAGAACAAAGGCGCTACTCTGAAGCTGGAGCCTATCAAGTCGAACGGGGATGACTACGGTAGCAAGCTGGCCTTGATGAGCAAATCCGAAAAAACCGCTCCAGACCTCATGATCCTTGACACGGAAATGATCCGTCCCTATGTCGCAGCTGGTTACCTGAAGCCCATTGATGATCAACTGAAGGGGTGGAAAGACTGGTCGCAGTATTTTGACAGTTCGAAGAATGCCGGCAAAGCCGATGATGGAAAAATCTATGCAGTCCCTCTGGGCACTGACACCAGGGGTATCTGGTATAACAAGGACATTCTCAAGAAGGCCGGCCTGAGTGACAACTGGCAGCCTAAATCCTGGGATGAGGTAATCGATGCGGCGACGAAGATCAAGAAAACGCAGCCCGATGTAATACCGATGAACCTCTATGCCGGCCGTCCTTTGGGTGAGGTCTCCGTCATGCAGGGTTTCGATATGCTTCTTTATGGCACCAAGGGCGGCACACTGTACAACACCAAGACTCAGAAGTGGGTCACTGGTTCCAAGCAATTCAAAGACTCCCTCCAGTTCATCAAGGATATTTACAGCAAGGGTCTGGCACCCACGCCTCAGCAGGCTCTGGATCCTCAGCTTGGTGACAAGGTCGGGCAACAGTGGATGCCTCAGTCCAAACTAGGGATGTCGATCGAGGGCAACTGGCTTGCTTCATCGTGGATGCCTGGCGGCGACAGCGAATGGGCTGACTGGCAGAAGCATATTGGCTGGTGTGGATTCCCAACTCAGAACGGGCAGAAGCCTGGTCTGATCTCCATGTCTGGCGGTTGGGGCCTGGCGCTGTCCAGCCATACGCAGAATCCTGATCTTGCTTTCAAAGCACTTAAAGTTTTCCAAAATGAGAAGCACGCTGCAGCGTACGACACAATCTCCGGATCAATCGCAGTACGCAAGGATGTAGAGCAAGACAAGAAATACCTGGGATCCAATCCCACTATCAAGTTCTTCACGGATTTGGCCAAGTACAGTCAGTACAGGCCGGCGAATTCCCAGTACAAAGAGGTGTCCGACCAGGTCGCTATAGCCACGGAAAGCGTATTGACCGGCCAGAAGTCAGTCAAGGATGCAGCAGCCGAATACGATTCTGCGATAACCAAAACTGTAGGTGCCGATCATACAGAAGCCGCGAAGTAACCGAATTCCATTCGCTGGTTTTCTTTCGTGACTGAGAGAAGAAAATGAATAGCAGCACAAGAAAGAAATTGATAAACGCTGAGCACTACACCCCGATTCTGCCAGCAGCGGCGATGATGGTGTTTTTCCTGCTTGGCCCAATCATATGGTCCTTATATGCGTCGCTGACCGACTATTCAATGGTTGGCTCAACGGCTGTCAACCCACACTTTGTCGGCCTGAAGAACTATGTAGCGCTCTTTACGGATCCTGTTTTTCCCAAGTCCCTCTGGCTTACCATTCTTCTGATCCTAGCCTCGGCACTAATTGGGCAGAACATTCTGGGCATGGTATTGGCTCTGCTCAGTCAAAAAGCGCCCAGAAGACTGACGAAGGTCGTGGACTCAATAGTGGTTCTGGCTTGGGTCATTCCGGACATTGTCGGGTGCTACTGCGCCTATGCGCTCTTTGCTGGCGGAGGCACTCTTGACGCTTTGGGCAAGGTGGTGGGAGCTGATTGGTCGGCTCTTCTTTACTACCATCCAATGACCATCGTCATCATTGTGAACGTCTGGCGCGGCACTGCCTTTTCCATGCTCATCTATCAAGCTGCACTGAACGACATCTCCAAGGATGTTATCGAAGCCGCTGAGATAGACGGCGCGAACGCCTGGCAGTCTTTCTTCAGAATCAAGCTGCCTATCATGCGGCACTCGATTCTTACCAATCTGATGTTGATCACCCTGCAGACGCTCTCTGTCTTCAGCATCATCATTGTGCTGACCGGCGGGGGACCTGGCACGAATTCGAGCACCCTTCCCGTTCTTGCCTACCTGGAGGCTTTCAACTTCTCGAAGTTGGGATATGGAACCGCCATCTCGGTGATATTGGTCGTCGTGGGTGCCCTCTTCTCGGTGCTCTATATCAAGCTGCTAAGGACGAATGATGAAGACTGAAGCCACTCTTGATCCACGGATGAACGCGCCACACAGGCATGACTGGATGAAGCTGGTCGCTGCGGTACTGACAGCCCTAATAGGGTTTCTATTCGCTGCGCCTATGCTCTGGCTGCTGGTGGCCTCCTTCAATACGCATGCAACCCTGTCTTCGTTCAACTTGGGTTTTTCCTTCCAGAACTTCGTGAAGGTATTCAACATGCAGACCTTCGGGTTGCCTATTGTCAACTCGCTGATTATCAGTATTGGTACATCGGTCCTGGTGGTGACTTTTTCGGTCTTGGCAGCCTATCCTCTCTCCAGATTCCGTTCCAAGACCACCAACCGGACCGTTAACGCCATCCTCTTCGCCAGTTGTTTGCCGATTACAGCCATGATGGTCCCTGTTTACGGGATATTCGTTCAGCTTCACCTGATTGATTCACTGACCGGGACCATCCTTTTCATGACTGCCTGCGGATTGCCGCAGGGCATCTTCATGATGAAGAATTTCATGGATTCTGTCCCGGTTACCTTGGAGGAAGCTGCTTGGGTGGATGGAGCCACGAGAATGCAGGCCCTGTTCCATGTGGTCGTGCCTCTGATGGTTCCATCGCTTCTGGTTATTTTTATTTCGGAATTCGCTGGAAACTGGGGGAACTTCTTTGTTCCCTTCATGCTTCTGATGTCTCCGGATAAGGAACCGGCAGCCGTCAGCATATACACCTTCTTCGGGCAGCATGGCACGGTTGCCTATGGCCAGCTGGCAGCTTTCTCGCTGCTGTATTCGATACCTATTCTGATTATTTACGAAGTTACGAATAGATACATTGGCAATCAAACCCTGCTTGCAGGTGCAGTCAAGGAGTAGAAGCGAAGCGTCGATGCTATGGAGAGGAGGGAATCGACATTTTATCTGCTTCTGTCAAAGCAAAGGCAAGTTTGAAAAGAGATCAACCATGAAAATTCGGAGATTGATAACGGCATCAATAGCCATTCTGGCCTTAGCCGGAACGTCCGCGGTAGGAGCGGCTACTGCTTGGGCCGAGCCCGCTGTTCAGGGGAAGGCCCACGAGATGACGGTTGCCTATTTTAGAGCCTGGAGGGATACGCATTCGGATACAACTGTCAATTTCAACTCGATGTCAGATCTGCCCAAGCAGGTGGACATAGCTATCGCCTTTCCCAACCCGGAGACCACTCAGGCCTTCTGGGACACTTTTCCTGGGCAAATTGAGTCCCTGCACAAGCAGGGTACAAAAGTGATCAGGAGTCTGGATATCAGCCTTTTCTATAAGGATGATTTCAACGATCCTCATGACCATCAGTCTCTCTCGCCCATGGAGAGCAATGCAGAGGGATACGCCAAACGCGCCAGCGAGCTCAAGAAGTCCTATCTTTATTTCCCTGGACTTGACGGCTTTGTCGTCAATGCCGAGGCGAGCATGACTTCCACTGATGTTCAACGAGCCACGGGGGTTCTCAGGGCCATGTCGAGCTACTACGGGCCCAAGTCACCTGAGCCGAGTTCCATCTTTGCTTATAACACCAACAAACCTGGGACCAACAGCCTCTATAGAGGAGTGTCCGACGTGGTCTCTTACGTATTCGCCGACGCTTATGGGCGTTCGGTCGGGGCCCTCCAGCGGGACTGGGAGACCTACAAGGGCACGATTAAGAGCAGACAGTACATTCCGGGTTTCTCGTTCTATGAGGAGCGTGGCGGATGGTGGTATGACACCGAAGAGCCGATGTCGACCAGCAGGGCCATGCAGTACGCTCTTTGGGAGCCTGATAACGGGGCTGATGGCGCACAAAAAGGCGGCATTTTTGAGTATGCCGTCGATAGGGATGGAGTGCGCCGTGGCGACGACAAGCTTCAACCTACAACCTTCGAATGGACCAAGGCCCTCTCGGCTGCCATGAACAAGGAGTGACGGCCATTTGAAAGATTGAGGGTCCTTCTGCGTTCCGGCACCTGGACCCTCTTTTATTGTTGATAGTCTGTCCCGATTGTTTAGGCTGCATTTCGGATTTTAAGGGGGACCGTTGATTGCAAAATGCCGCTTCAACATATAGGCGGTAAAGATACAATCTCGGACATTGACCGCTGGAAGTTGCCAATTCGCGAACGGTGAACAAGAGTCCATTTTGAGAAGCTGCAGCATAATGCTGAAAGTGTGGTCGAAGAATGCAAACTGTCATAAGTTTGGGGTTTTCATGAAGCGTGAGCAGGTTTCGAAAATGTTCTTATATCGCTTTTGCCAGTAATGCATCCTTGTGAAAGGCAGGCTTGTGTCACATTTCGAACTTGTGAACAGCTAACACGCCATTTTCTCCGAGACGGTATCGTTTAGAGACTTGATAAGGTACAATTAAACTAAACCGCTTTAGTAGAGATGCGAAGCGGACCTACGAGGAGGTTGTGAGGATGCAGCTGAAGATAGAACGCGTGCTTGACAAGTGCGACCGTGTCATGCGTCAACGCGTGCTACCGAAGATTGAGCGGCCCATGGGCAAGGTCCAAGTCCGCTCTTTCGTCATTTCCGGGGAACCGATACCGTCATCGGAGTTCTTCGAGAAAGTACAGAGCAAGAGCGTGGACTTTCGGCCTCTCTCCCTGGGGGATACCTGGGGCACGACCTGGGGGACCACCTGGATGGAGGTGACCGGCCGCGTCGATGCCGACTGGGCGACAAGGGCCCCGATCGAGCTGGTGGTCGACCTGGGTTGGCATCCTGATGCGCCCGGCGGCCATTTTGAAGCCCAGGCCTATAGGAGCGATGGATCGATTATCAAGGCCGTTAATCCTCGCAACCGCTGGATTCCGCTCGACGGGACCGACCTGGACGGGAATCCGACCCGTGACGAGGCTTCGGTTATTAACCCTGATGGAACCTTTACCATCTATCTGGAAGCGGCCTGCAATCCGCTCCTGCTTGGCACCCCCGCATTCGTGGAGACTCAGCTGGGCGAGGGAACCACAGGTCGTGCCGATGAGCCCAATGTCCTCAAGCAGATGGATGTCTGCCATTTTGACCATGAGGCATGGAACTACTACATGGATCTCGAGGTCACGGCCCAGCTGATCCGCGAATGCAACGAGAGCCAACCTCGGTATTGGCGTCTGGGCAAGGCCCTGCAGCGCTCGCTGAATATCTATGATGAGCGTGACCTGGCCACACTCGCACCGGCTCGGCAAGCCCTGGCTGGTGTACTGGCAGTGCCGGCGACCCCCAGTGCCCTGGACCATGCGGCAGTGGGCCATTCCCATATTGACTCCGCCTGGCTCTGGCCCAAGAGAGAGACCAGACGCAAGGTTGCGCGGACTGTTTCGAACATGCTTGCGCTGATGGAGCGCGATCCTCAATTCATCTATGCCATGAGCTCGCCCCAGCAGTATGCATGGCTGGAGGAGGATCATCCTGATCTCTTCGCTCGTGTCAAGCAACGCATCCAAGAAGGCAGGTTCATCCCCGTCGGAGGGATGTGGGTGGAGTCCGACGGCATGCTGCCATCAGGGGAGTCGTTGACCCGCCAGTTCACCTATGGCAAGCGGTACTACCGGGAGCATCTGGGGGTAGACACGACCGTGGTCTGGGAGCCGGACAGCTTCGGTTATACGGGCCAGTTCCCACAGATTGCCCGCCGTGCGGGAATGACTTCCTTCCTCTCGCAGAAGATCTCCTGGAATGATACAACCAAATTCCCGCATCATACTTTTGATTGGCAGGGTATCGACGGCACGGCCATCTTCACGCATTTCCCTCCTATGGATACCTATGCCTCCAGCATGACGGCCCGTGAACTCAACCATTCTCAGGAAAACTACCAGGACAAGGACATCTCAACCAAGGCCCTGGTTCTGTTCGGCTATGGCGATGGCGGCGGCGGCACCACCAGGGAGATGCTTGGACGCTATGAGCGCCTGCATGATGTAGAGGGGTCGGCCAAGGTGCGATATCAGGCTCCAGCAGATTTCTTCCGCCAGTCCGAGGAAGAGATCCGCGCGGAGGCCGGTTCCGAGATGCCCGTCTGGAAGGGCGAGCTCTACCTGGAGCTGCACCGCAAGACCCTGACTTCTCAGCAGGATATGAAGCGGGGCTGCCGGCAGGAGGAGGCCATGCTGCGCACGGTCGAATACCTGTGCACCTACGCCGGCTTGGTCGATGACTCGTACACCTACCCGCGTCAGGAGCTGGACAAAATCTGGCGCACGCTTCTGCTCAACCAGTTCCATGACATTCTTCCAGGTTCCGCCATCTCCTGGGTGCACAGGCTGGCCAGGGAAGACTACCGCAGGGACATCGCTCGCCTGGAGCAGATTGGCGATGAGGCTGCCCGCGCTATAGCTTCCGCCCAGCCGCAGGCTTCCATGGTGTCTGATGCCAAGCTGGTACCTATGGACGGCAAGGGCCAGACGGCTTGGGAGGCCGTCGGGCCAGTCCAGGCCCAGGAGGGGTCTGAGGACATCAGGCCTGTCCAAGTCAGCCAAGAGGGCGACGGATTCGTTATGGATAATGGTCTTATTCGTGCCGTCGTCGCTTCGGATGGCGAAGTCCATTCCATTCTTGACAGGACCTCCGGCAGGGACTTGGTCCCGCAGGGCTCCTCGGTGGGTGGATACGAGCTCTTCAAGGATGAGCCCTACATGTGGGATGCCTGGGATCTGGAGCGCGATGCTCTGCTAACTGCTTCTCCGGTCGATGATCCAGTCACCATGGAGGCTTTGGATTCAGGTGTTCAGGTATCACGCCGGCATGGCGAGACCACAATCGTCACCACGATCGGGCTGACCCCGGGCGGCAGGCAGTTGGACTTTACGGCTGATGTGGATTGGCACCAGGATGAGCAGCTGCTCAAGGTGGATATTCCCGTCGCCGTTCAGGCCAGATATGCGCAATTCGAGTGCCAGTACGGCTTTATCGACAGGCCCATTCAGAAGAACAACGCTGCTGAAGAGGCCCAGTTCGAGAGCTGCACGCACCGATTCGTCAGGATCAGCGACGACGACCTTGCCGTCGGCGTGGTCAACGCCTCGACATACGGCGGCGATACCACGCCGATCCACTATGACGAGAAGGTCGGCAAAGAGGCGGGTACCCTAGTCAGACTGACCCTCCTGTCCGCTCCAGTCTTTCCCGATCCGCATACCGACAGGGGCAAGCACAGCTTTGCCTGGTCCATCGTCCCTGGGGACACCCAGGCCGACATCCTGCAAGCAGCCTATGCCCTCAACACTCCGGTCTTCCATCATGGACTGCCTGCCGTTGAGCCCCTGGCTGGCGTCGAGGATATCCAGGGTACTACCGTCATCGACTGGATCAAGACGGCTGATGACGACAGCGGCGATGTGATTGTCAGGGTCTACAACCCGGATTCGTCGCCCTCCAAGGCCAGGCTGCACACTGGGTCCGTCCTGCAGGGCGCGACTGTGAAAGAGACCAACTCCTTGGAGGACGGACTTGTGCCCGAAGGCGTGCGGCCTGGCCTGTGCTCCGAACAGGGTGGGCAAGCTGACGGGGCCCTGCTGGATCTCGTTCCCTTCCAGTTCACCACCTTGAGACTCTCCAGGCGCTGATCGCCTGACCGGGGGTGTCTGTCCGGCCGGTTCGTTCGTCGATTTGGACCGGTCGGAAGCCTCCACAAAGAAGTGAGTAGTAAAAAGAAAGGAAGCTCCGATGAGAGCACTGAAGAAGGTAGCAGTATTGATCTGCGCGACTGCCATGGCGGGTTCGTTGGCGGCGTGCGGAGGAAGCAGCAGCAGTTCAGGCGGGTCGAAAGATGGCAAGCCGTCAGGCGAGATCTCCTTCCAGACCTGGAACCTGAAGAACGACAAGTACACTCCGTACTTCAAAAACCTGATTGCGGCCTATGAGAAGTCGCATCCCGGCACCACTATCAAGTGGATCGATCAGCCCTCGGACAACTATGAGCAGAAGCTGTCCGCCGACGCAGCAGCCAACTCCCTGCCCGACATCATCGATGCCGGCCCCTCACTGATGTACGGCCTGGCCAAGGCCGGGGCCCTGATGAACATCAGTAAAGAAGCTCCCAAGGCCCAAAACAACTATTACAAGAATGCCTGGAATGCAGTCACCTTCAAGGGCAAGGACATCGAGGAGGGAGCCTATGGCTTCCCCTGGTACGTCAACGATGGACCGACCTATTACAACACCGAGCTCATGCAGAAGTGCGGACTGGACCCCAACAAGCTGCCTGTGACCTGGGACGACTACTTCTCTCAGGCAGACACCATGGTCAATAGCGGTTGCGGGGCCTATATGTCCACCATGCTGGGTGGCGCCGTCGATGACTATGCATCGGCCGGGATCCCCATCATGAACAAGGACCACACCAAGTACATCTTCAATTCCCCCGAGGCTGTCAAGCATCTGCAGCGCTTCGTCGACCTCTACAACAAGAAGGGAATCCCGCCGGAGGCTCTGAGCGCACAATGGTCTCAGCAGGGCGAGTTCTTCCAGAAGGGCTCCATCGTGGCCATGGGCGGCAGCGCTTACTCGGCGGCTGACTTCAAGCAGAACTCTCCTGACTTGTACAAGCATCTGGCTGTGGGCACCAAGATCAGCGATCAGGGCAAGTCTGCCAGCCTGGCCTATGAGATGCTGGCCGTCAACGCCCAGACCAAGAACAAGACGCTCGCCCTGGACTTCGTCCAGTATGTAACCAATGCCAAGAACCAGCTAGCATTCGCCAAGAAGTCCAACACCTTCCCCTCCAGCAAGGGCGGTCTTGATGATCCCTACTACGCCAACATCGACACCAGCGATGTTCAGGGCAAGGCCCTGAAAATTACTCTGAACTCCGTAAAGAACGGGTACTCAAGCCGTCCTGCCGAGTTCACCGATGCCAATGGCAAGGACTATCTGCAACAGCAGGCCGCTCTGGCCCTGCAGGGCAAGCAGACCGCTAAGGAGTCTTTGGACAAGGCCGTCAAGTACGCCAACGAGAAGCTGCAGTAACTATGAGCCGCGCTGACTCTTCCGCCATCCGGCCGAAGGCTTCTGCCCTCGGCCGGCATGGCGGGCCCCAAGCCGGGGTCCAAGGCGGCAAGGGGACCCATTGGACCACGACCCTGGCCCCCTACCTGTTTGTCTTCCCGGCCTTTGCCATCGTCTTCATCTTCGTCATCGTCGCTGCGCTGAATACCTGTCGGCTGGCCTTTACCGATTCCACGCTGTTGCGACCGGGCAAGTTCGTAGGCATCGAGAACTTCGTAAAGATCGTGCATGACGACTATTTTTGGACCGCGCTGCTCAACTCCACCTTGTACGTGGTTTGCGTGGTCCCCTTTATGGTCATTCTTCCACTGATCTTGGCCAACCTTGTCAAGGGGAACTCTAGGATCATGGGGTTCTTCAGGACCTCTTTCTACACTCCCGTGGTCATGTCAGCCGTAGTGGTGGGAATGATCTGGACCAACCTGCTCGACCCCAAGGGCTTGGTCAACTCGGTTCTAGAGTCCTTGCACATCATCCACAGCCCTATCCCATTCCTCAGTGATCGCTGGCTCATACTGTTCACATCCATGTTCGTCACCATATGGCTGGGTCTGGGATACTACATGGTCATCTACCTGACCGCCCTGGCCAACATCGACGCCTCACTCTACGAGGCCGCCTCGCTGGATGGGGCAGGACCGGTAAGACAATTCCTGTATGTCACCATCCCAGGAGTGAGATCCACCATCGTGCTGATCATGATGCTGTCGACCATCGCGGCCTTCCGCGTGTTCAACGAAATCTACGTGCTCACCAACGGCACGGCTGGTCCCGGCGGCGAGGACATCACCATGTCCATGCTCATCCAGAAGGAGGGCACGGGCATCCAGGCCAGAACGGGCTATGCCAGCGCTCTGTCGCTGATTGTCTTGGTTGTGGTTGGAGCCATGCTGATTCTTCAGCAGATCATCCAGAAGCGGGGGGAGGACTCATGAAAAGCAGTCACTCCAAAGTCACTGTTGGCAAGGTCATTCAGTACCTTGTGCTCATACTGGTCTTTATCCTGCTGGTGGGGCCCTTCGTCTGGGAGCTGTCGCTTTCCTTCAAGGGCAAGGGCGACAACGTCTATGCGGTTCCGCCTTATATCATCCCGAAGACGCCCACCTGGGACAATTACATATCCGTCTTCAGGCAGGTCCCGGTCTTCCGGTATATGCTGAACACAGTAATTGTCGCCATCCTTTCCATAGGCGGCAACGTCATCTTCTCGACCATGGCCGGCTATGCGCTGGGCCGGCTTAAGTGGCGCGGGCGCAATCTGCTCTTTACGATTTTCATGGGCACCATGGTCATCCCCGTCGAGGGCGTGGTCATCTCTCAGTTCCTGATTGTCAGAAGCGTCGGACTGCAGAACACCCTTTTGGCTGTCGCCCTGCCGGGCATGGTGGGCGCTGTCAACATTCTGCTCATGACCAATGCTTTCAAAGGCATTCCGGACGAGCTGGAGGAGGCGGCAGAAGTGGACGGCGCCAATCTTTGGCAGCGGTTCTACCGGATCTGCGTGCCTCAGGTCAAAGGTACCATGACTGTCGTCGGCATATTCGCCTTCGTGGGCGCCTGGAATGATTTCCTCTGGCCCCTGATCGTCATCTCCGACGAGTCAAACTACACGCTCACACTGGGCATGAATCGACTCAAGGGCATGTTCATTTCGGATCCCAGATTGATAGCAGCGGGTGCCTTGGTCTCCCTGATACCGATCCTGGTCTTCTTCGCCTGTTTCCAACGCTACTTCTTCCGTGGTCTGGAACAGGGTGGCATCAAGGAATAGCATCATCATGAAATTTGGAGTCAATTACACCCCCTCCCATAACTGGTTCTATTTCTGGCTGCATCCGGATTGGGATGCCGTCGCCAAAGACCTCGACGACATTGCTTCCATTGGGCTGGATCATATCCGCATCTTCCCGCTGTGGACGCTGCTCCAGCCCAACAGAACCTGGATCAACAGTGCCGCTCTGGACGACCTGAGGCATATGGCCGCCCTGGCGGATGAACGAGGGTTGGATGTCTATTCGGATGTGATTCAAGGGCACATGTCCAGTTTTGATTTCGTGCCCTCCTGGTTGGTCTCATGGCATGAAACCAATATGTTCACGGATCCGGATGCAGTTCAGGCTCAGGCCCGGCTGGTCGCATCAGTCTATGAAGCCCTGGCGGACCTGCCGCATTTCCGTGGCCTGACCATCGGAAATGAATGCAACCAGTTCACTGACCGTGTCCATCCGCGTCGAATGCCTTCCACCTCAAAGGAGGCTGAAGACTGGCTGCTGGAGTTGCTGACCCCGTTGAGGGAGAAGGCATCCCAGGAAGGCCGGGTGCTTCTGCATTCCGAAAATGATGCAGCCTGGTATCAGGATGGCCACGCTTTTCTTCCTCGATATGCGTCCAACATCGGAGACATGACCTGTATTCATTCCTGGGTTTTCAACGGCGCCGCGCAGGAGTGCGGTCCCTTGGCCGAGGAGAGCACGCGTCATGCCGAGTACTTGGTGGAACTGTCGAAGGCCTTTGCCAATCAGCCCCATCGGCAGGTTTGGCTGCAGGAGATCGGTGCCCCGCTCAATGTAATGGGCGCAGATCAGGCCGCTGACTTTTGCAGGTCTTCAGTGGAACATGCTCTCGATTGCAGCGACATGTTCGGCATCACCTGGTGGTGCTCGCATGACGTCGACCAACAATTCGGTGATTTTCCACCCTTTGAGCATCAGCTGGGTCTGTTCGATCAAGAGAAGTGTCTCAAGCCCATAGGCCAGGCCTTCGCTCAGGTGGTGAAGGACTACTCCGGCAAGGAGGCCTCCCGTTCCAGGTCCACCGCTCTGGTCGTGGATGTGAACGAGCACGATGATCCTTTGCTGAGATCTGCCTGTGCGCCTGGCGGGTCCATCTTCAACAAGTGGATGGAACTCAGCCGTCAAGGTGCAAGGCCGACCCTGGTCACATCCCTGCACGCGGCGGATAGCAGCTGGCTGCAGGACAGGGGCATCAGTGAGTGCATCGCCATCAAACCTGTTGGCGGAAGCTCTTACAGCGCTGTATCCGATCCCTCCCTTCTACGGAAAAAGTCCTGATCAAGCCCGATCGAAGGCATGCTGCCGTCTATCTGCCCAAGCGGTCCACCCAAGCATCTTGACCGCGGCATACCCGCGGCTTTCAGATTCGACTCGTGGTCTTGTCTGATGCTACAAAGTGAGCGATAACAAATGCTTTGGCCTCAGGCGAAGTTGTTGACCATGGTTTTGTGCGTATGAGGGTCTAAGTTAGGGTTAAAGGCCGATATTCATATAAGCCCAAAGCGTGTGGCAAGCAGTCTGGTCTGCTGAGTCGGCCGAGCCGGATCACGGGTGTCGACGAGGATGGTTGATATGAGGTGGCGCATGGACGGCGAGTCCGATGGCAGAGAAACAGAAGCCAGAACGGGCTCGTCTGTTCATAGGGAAATGGACGATGCCAGGGTCAACCTAAAGGACATAGCCAACGAGCTGGGGATATCCCAGACCGCGGTCTCCTTCGCCATCAATGACAAGCCCGGAGTCTCAGTCCAGACCAAGCGCAGGGTTCGCGAAGCAGCTGCCAGGATGGGATGGAAGCCAGCATATGCTGCCCAGGCTTTGGGCAGTTCAAGGACCATGACTGTCGGTTTCGCTCCCGCCAGGTCCATGGATGCCTTCCAGACTGAAGGATTCATGCTGCACTTCATGGCCGGTATCCACGCCTCCTTGAGCCGGTCGGGCTACGGCCTGCTCTTTCGCCCTTGCGCCACGTTGGATGAGGAACTGGACACCTATCGGGACTGGGCCCGACGCAAGCGCGTCGATGGGGTGGTGCTGGTGGATCTTCTCTCCGATGATCCCAGGCCCCTGCTCCTGCACAATCTGGGTCTGCCCGCAGTCTTGGCCGGAGGGCCAGACTCGAACAACTACCTGCCCTCACTGTCGATCGACGATTCACGAACCATGACGACGATCATGGACCATTTGAGCTCGCGTGGGCATGCGCGGATTGCCTACTTGTCGGGGGATGAAAACCTTGACTATAGCCGCGCCCGTGTCTCCTCCTTCAAAGAGTTCGTCCGTCGAAGGAACCTGGGGGAGCCGAAAGTGGAGTTCACTGACTTCACACCAGACAAGGCTGCAGCCCTCACTCTTCTTCTGTCATCGGGTAAGAATCCGTATACGGCTTTTATTTACGAGAACGAAATCATGGCTGCGGCAAGTCTGCGAGCGATGCTGGAAAGCAGGATGGCGTCTGTGGCAGGTCAGGAGTCTGACAATAAGATTGCGGTCCCTGTTTCGGTCTATATGAGTCTTCCTGCCATGGTCAGCTTCGAGGACAGTTTCATCTGCCAGAGCACCTATCCCTCCATCACTTCGGTCCACCGTGATGCCGGGCTTTACGGGACCAAGGTGGCCAACCTCCTGCTGAAGATCTTCCGAGGGGAGCAGGTGGGGGGCAACCGTCGCATCCTGACACCCAAGCTGGTCATTCGCGAGAGCACGGCACGTCCGGTTCAATGACGCCTGTGACAGGCGTAGGAAATTGTGTGCCATGGCACCGGTATCATGGTCGCATGTGAGCGTAAACAGTCATACCTGTGAAACGTCTGCTGCCAAGGCCACCGAGGAGGATGGAGTCGTCATGTTCATACCACGTTATTACGAGGATCCAGCCACACTGCATGTGGGGACCGAACCCAACCGTGCCTACTATGTGCCGGCCGGCGCACCCATGGACTTGCGTGGCGACCTGCGAAGGCGCTCCGACCGGTACCTGGATCTGGATGGAGACTGGGACTTCCGCTATTACGCCAGCATCGACCAGCTGGATGCCGAAGTCCAGTCCGCCATCGAGGCTGAGGATCCGGTCTTCTTCGAAGGCGACTACATCCCTTCTGGGGATGCGGGCCGAGGAGTTTACAAGCCCATCCATGTGCCAGGAGTCTGGCAGACCCAGGGCTATGACAACCCCCAGTACACCAACGTGCGTTATCCCTTCCCCTTCGATCCGCCTAGGGTGCCTGCCGACAATCCCTGCGGCATCTACCTGCGCGCCTTCGACTACGAGCCCGATCCCTCGGCTCCTCGTGCCCTGCTTAATTTCGAGGGGGTGGACTCCTGCTTCTACCTCTGGGTCAATGGAGATCTGATTGGTTATAGCCAGGTCTCGCACGCCACCAGCGAGTTCGATGTGACCGACCATCTGCGGCAGGGCCGTAATCAGCTGGCCGTTCTTGTGCTCAAGTGGTGTGATGGCAGCTATCTGGAGGATCAGGACAAGTTCCGCATGAGCGGCATCTTCCGCGATGTCTACATCCTGCGTCGGCCCAAGGTACGTCTGCGCGACTGGTTCGTCCACACCGACCTCGATGAGAAGATGGATCATGCCTGTGTGACCGTGGATCTGGATCCGACCGGCGTATCTGGTCATGACGATGCCGCTCTGGACATCCAGGCTCTGTTGAATGATCCCGATGGGGTTGAGGTGGCCCGGGCCGAGCTGACGGGTTGCAAGGAGCATGCGCAATTTGTCCTGAAAGTCAACCATCCTCACCTCTGGAATGCCGAGGACCCTGAACTCTACCGGCTGACGTTATCGACCAGGGCCAGCACATCTGACGCCGGCGATTCAAATGAGCCCATTCCGGGGGAGCACCCCGACGAAGTCATTACCGAGTACATCGGTCTGCGTACCATCAGCGTGGACGGCCAGGTGGTCAAGGTCAATGGCAGCTCCATCAAGATCCACGGGGTCAACCGGCATGACGGAGATCCGCGCACCGGCTTTGCCGTCGATCAGAAGCAGATCATGCGCGACCTGACCCTGATGAAAGAGCACAACGTTAACGCCATCCGCACCTCCCATTACCCTAACAGCCCTCAGTATTACGCCCTCTACGACCAGCTGGGCTTCTATCTGATCGCCGAGGCCGACCTGGAAACCCATGGCATCGAGACCCTCTATCACAGCCCGGAATGGAAGGAGCCCGATTACTGGAATGGTCGCATCACCGACGAGCCTCGGTTCACTAAGGCCATCGTCGACCGGGTCCAGCGCAGCGTGGAGCGGGACAAGAACCATCCTTCGATTCTGATCTGGTCCATGGGTAACGAAAGCGGATACGGTTGCGGCATCGAAGCAGCCCTGGCTTGGACCAAATCTCGGGACCCATCCCGTCTGACCCACTACGAGTCGGCCATCCACGGCTCGCCCCGGAAGGATCTGGATTACAGTAACCTGGACATCACCTCGCGAATGTATCCCAGCATCAAGAAAATTGAGGATTACTTCACGCCGGAAGGTCCTCACGGCATCAGCAGCCACGGGGATGACGGAGATGGAGGTCGGAAGCCTTACTTCCTCTGTGAGTACTGCCATGCCATGGGGCTGGGCCCAGGGGATCTGGAAGACTACTTCCGGGTCATTCAGGCACATCCCGGGCTTCTGGGCGGCTGTATCTGGGAGTGGGCAGACCATGCCATCGACCAGGGCAGAGACCGCAAGGGCCATCGGATCTACGCCTACGGGGGAGACCACGGCGAGTACCCCCATGATGCCAACTTCTGCATGGATGGTCTGGTCTATCCCGACCGGCGGCCCCACACCGGCCTCAGGGAGTTCAAAAATGTCTTCCGCCCGGCCCGTCTGGTCGGATACAATTCGCAGACTAAGCTGCTCACCCTGCACAATTACCTGGACTTCACCTTCCTGGATGAATACCTGAGTCTGACGTGGACCCTCCTGTGTGATGGGGAGCCGGTGGCTTCCGGGACGCCAGAGCTGGATCGGGGAACCGGCCTGCACATCGCACCCCATGCTGAGGGCACCGTAGGCCTGCCGCCCATGGATCCGCCCGAGCATGGCCGTCTGACCCTGCTGGTGGAGTACATCCTGGCCAAGACCGATCCCGTGCTTCCACAAGGGCATTCGCTGGGCTTTGACCAGCTTGAAGCTGCGGATATGGGGATGCCTGAACGCCCCAATGGCGTGGCCAGGGTCATCAGTGCCGATCCTGGTAGTGGAGCCCGGGGCGCTCACCGGCCGGTGGTTAGGCAGACTGATACCCGCTTCGATGTGGAGGGGTCCGACTGGCGTTACGTCTTCAACCGCCGCACCGGCATGGTGGAATCCATGAGCATCGACAACCGTTCCCTATTGACTGCCCCTATGGAGGTCAACCTCTGGCGGGCGCCTATCGACAACGATGCCATCATTAAGGAGGAATGGCGTAAAGCCGAGTATGACCGGGCTAGTACCAGGGCCCTGTCCTGTCAGCTGCAGACCGATCAGGACAGGGGATTGACAACCATCAAGGCTGCACTGTCTCTGGTGGCACCCTCCATCCAGCCCATGGGCAGTATCCTTGCCACATGGGCCCTGAGCGACCAGGGTGGGCTGGATCTGAAGATGGAGCTGCATCGGGATCCTGAGTTCCCCTATTTGCCCAGGTTCGGCCTGCGACTCTTCCTGCCCAAGAGCCTGCATCGGGTCACCTACTGCGGCTATGGGCCCTACGAGAGCTACCGGGACATGCACCGTGCCAGCCACTACGGAGTCTTCCGTGACACTGCGTCAGGCATGGTCGAGCACTACCTGCGTCCCCAGGAGAACGGCTCCCATTATGGCTGCGACTACGTCCTGGTGGAGGATGACTGCTCCCTGCTGCAGGCAGCGGGGGATGGACCCATCAGCTTCAACTGCTCCCCCTACACGCAGGAGGAGCTGACCGCCAAAGGGCACGACCACGAGCTGGAGGAGTGCGGCTCGACCGTGCTCTGCCTGGACTATGCCACAAGCGGCGTAGGCTCCAACAGCTGCGGACCTGAGCTGGATCCCGCTTACCGCTTGAATGAAACCGATCTGGTCTTCGGACTGCACCTGCGAGTCCGTTCCAAGTGACCCAGGCTTGCGGGGCCTTTCATCCCCGCCAGCACAGATACTGCTGGTAGACCTGCTCGCACGGGTCTCCCGTCAGCGTGGTGTCGATGTTCACCGACCAGACGGGGGGCTCCTCTTCTCCAGTCAGAGCCCAGGCTGCCTGGCGGGCCGCACCGATGGCCACATACTCGTCCGGCCGCGGCAGCTGGACATCCATCCCTAGGATTCCTGGGGCATAGGCTCTGACTGCTGGAGACTTGGCGCCGCCGCCGACCAGGAGAATTCTGGAGACCGTGGTGCCAAGCCGTTTCAGCAGTTCCAGACAGTCGCGCTGGGAGCAGAGCAGTCCTTCTACGAATGCTCTGGCCAGGTTGGGGCGCGTGGTGTTGGCCAGGGTCAGCCCCTCCAGTCTGGCGTGGGCATCAGGGCGGTTGGGGGTGCGCTCGCCGTCGAAATAGGGAATCAGAGTGATTCCTTCGGCACCCGGCGTGGACTTCTCCGCCAGCTCAGCAAGACCGTCATAATCCGTGCCCAGGGCGGCCAGACCCGCGTCCAGGATGCGTGATGCGTTGATGGTGCAGGCCAGGGGCAGCCAGTGGCCGGTCGCATCCGCAAATCCTGTCACCGAGGCGCTCATATCATATGCTGGAACCGGGCTGACCGCTGCAGCGACACCAGAGGTTCCCAGGGAGATGGAGACGTCGCCCACCTGCATGGCCAGTCCTAGTGCCGTCATAGCGTTGTCGCCGCCACCCGGTGCGATGATGCAGCCGCCGGGTACATCCCTGCCGGCGATGCGGGGGTCGGCCTTGGCTCCGACCTGGTGGGGGCCAAGAACCTTAGGTAGGATCACCCGCTCGGCCATGTCTTCAGGCAGGGCCATGTCCAGAAGGTCACGCCGGTAGCGGTCGGCGGCGGGGTCGTAGTAGCCGGTGCCGGAAGCATCTGAGCGATCGGTGAAGAGATCCTCCAGCCCGGGTTCGGTCCCCGGGTTGGCTGCTGGGCCATGACCGGCGATGGCCCAGCTTAGCCAGTCGTGGGGGAGACATATGGCCGCGATGGCCCTGGCATTATCCGGCTCAACCCGGCTGACCCAGGCCACTTTGGTTATGGTCAACGAGGCTACTGGGGAGGAGCCTACAGCCCGCACCCAGGCTTGTTTGCCGCGCATGGCCAGGTTCCGGTCCGAGTCCGGGTTCTTGCTTGCCCCGTCGTTTTCCGCCTGAGCGCTTCCAGCCTCTCCGGTCTTTGACTTGGCTAGCCGGATGATGAGCTCGTCGGCATCAGGAGCCGAACGGGTGTCGTTCCAGAGCAGGGCATCTCTGATCACTTGCCCTTGACGGTCTAGCAATACCATGCCGTGCTGCTGGCCACCCACGCTGATGGCTGAAACGTCGTTCAGACCTCCCGCCTGTGCTGAAGCCTCTTGAAAGGCTTTCCACCAGGCCATGGGATCAACGCTGGTGCCTGCCGGGTGAGGAGCTTTGCCGAAACGGACCAGCCGACCGGTCCGGGCCTCGGTGACCCTTACCTTGCAGGACTGGGTCGATGTGTCCACTCCCGCCACCAGGATCTCATTCATGTCAGCCTCCTTGCTTTCTGGGCTCCGGTCATTGGAGTACTTCACCATAGTATCTCAATTATTAAATCGATAAACTAAATGACCTTGGTCCGGGCCCTCCAATCGCTGACCTGCCGTCCGATTCGAACGTAAGATGTTGAAGAGGCCCAGGATTCAGCGGGCCTATGTTCGTTCATGAAAGGTTGTTGAACCGTGACTGCCCTGCGCTCTATCAATCAGGATGATTTGAGGAACCACAACCTCTCGGTCATCATCGACACCATTCTGCGGTCGCCTACCTCGCTCAGCAGGGCGGACCTGGCCAAGGCCACCGGGCTGACCAAGGCCACCATGTCGCTCCTGGCAAACATACTGCTCAATAATCATGTTGTTCGTGAAGGTGAACCTGATATTTCTCAGACGACCCATGGACGGCCAAGCACACCGCTTTCCGTGGCTCATGGCAGATGGGCTGGTTTAGGTCTGCAGATCAACACTGACGGTTTCGGGTGCATGGCTTTGGATCTGGATGGCAGGGTTATCGATGCCAAATGGATTCACAACGATATGCGAAGAACTAATCCTAAGGATATTTTCGATGAACTCGATGATTTGTCTAGACCTATTGAGAAGACTCTGAATCATAAGCACTATCGCCTGGTGGGTTCTGGTCTGGCTTTGCCAGGGTTGGTAACCGATGATAATACCTTGCTCATGGCGAGGAATCTCGGATGGGAACGCTTGGATCTGACTCAGTTTTCTGTGGTCAGACGATTAAAACCAAGAGCGGGCAACGAGGCAAGACTTGCCGCATTATCGCAGATTCCAGGACAGGCAACGCAAAGATTGACAAGTTCGCATGAGTGCACACTTGCCCCTACAGATTCATTTATCTATTTATCCACGGATATCGGCATTGGAGGTGCGGTGGTCCGTCGTGGCTCTGTAGAGACGGGAGATCACGGTTTCGCCGGCGAGCTTGGCCATGTTTCTGTGGATTTAAATGGTCCTACTTGTCGTTGTGGGCGTAGAGGATGCCTGGAAACCTATGCAGGGCGGCGAGCTCTCGTTGAGGCAGCTTGCATAGCTTCCGGGGATGATGCCGTGAAGTCTGAATCGATGGATGAACTTTACAAGCGTTGGCAGCAGGGCGATGCCAACGCAGTTGATGCCATAGATCGTGGATTGGATGCCATGATCTCTGTGATTGTTACTGTAATTAACATAGTTGATGTCGATACCGTGATTCTAGGAGGGTTCTGGTCTAATTTTGGCTCTGAATTGTCTGATCGTCTTGAACAACGTTTGAATGAGCTTTCTCTTGGACGGGATGCGGTCAATATTCGTGTGTTGATGCCCTTGGTGGCTGATTATCCGGCTCTGAGGGGAGCGGCCCAGGTGGGCTTGCGCAGGTTCATTGACAATCCATTGGACTTTTTGTCGGCATGACCGATCTGTATATATCTCTCTTAATCGGCTTAATTGTGAAAAATACACTGCAAAAAGTTGTATAGGGCCAAATGCCAATTGCCAGAGGAATGGTATCGCATAGGAAATACATCGAATCGGGTATTTTTGCCTGGCTCCAGTCTGTTGTCAACCTTGAGCAGGTTACGGTAGTCATTAAGTTGTCCTGCCAAAGCGAAATCAAAACTACCGCTTGATGCATATAGGTAATGGATTGGATATGTGCTAAACGGGTAAGCACAGGCAGTTGTTTTGAACTCATGTGCACTGGTTCGGCTGCCGCTAAATGTGCCGAACCAGGAATAATAATCTAGATTTTGCTCTATTGCTGAATGGTAGGTGGTGACTGCTCCTCGCGACAGGCCAGCGAACGCTCGGTGATTACGGCTTGCTTGGAATCCTTGGTCATCGATTTTTTTTGCATAAGTGGAATAGCGGGACTCGACCGCAGGCATAAGATCTCTGCGGAGCTCTTTTGCGAAAGAATACGTCAAGGTATCCAGATGGTCTTTTGCATCATTTTGAACATAAAAAGAAGGGGTAACGATAATCATTGGCTTGATGATTCGATGATCGATCAATTGATCAACCATGTGAACATTTTCGGGATGCTTCTTAAGCCAGTAACTAGCGCTATCTCCTGTTCCATGCATGAGATAAAGGATGTCGTAGCTCTTGTGCCGATCGTATTTGAAGGGAAGGTAAACGTAGGCTGTTTTCTGAACTTCGCGTCCGTCGCTGCTGTAGGCATGGGTTCGATACCCAAGGGGCCGGACAGTGCCAGGGTGATTGGACGTTGATTCGAACTCACTTGGGACCGACCATATACTTGGCCCGGCTTGAGTTTTGTCCCTGGCCAGGGTCATGCATGTCTGCCATAAGGTGGCCGCTGTTACACAAAGCACAATCAATACAGCCAGGATTTTCCGGCAGGCAACCAAATCAATCTTGGTATGGCCTTTTGCCATAGCTAAACTGCCCATACAAGCTGCTAGAAATGCAATACCTGCGATAACGAAGAAAGCTATGTTGTCCATAGCCGTTCCCCGATTGTTCATAAAATCTCCAAGTGCAAGGTTTATTCCAACCACTAGGATCAGTATTGGTGAACAATGCGTCATTACGGTCAGAACGCATAGGAGTATGGAGCACAGGTCGACGAATGCGATTGTCAATACAGGCAATAACGATCCGTATGTTGCATATCTCAGAACATCGAGTACCGAGATTATTGTAATTGCGCCTGTCCCAACGACATTGATGCAGTCTACCGGAGTATTCAAAAGGGAACGGATATGAACGAACATAGCCAGGTTTCACTTGTTTCTGTATGGGTAAATAACCGTGGTAGCACCAGCTAGGATCAGAGTCACCACAATGAGCACGGCTGATACAATCCAGGAGGTGCTGAGTCCCTCCATGTTCATCTTTGAGAAGATCGCATAAAGTTCATCAGCTCCTGACTTGGTAAATAATAATCCGGCTACAAGTAGACTTAAGAAGGGGATATACTCCACAAACTTCCAGCCCGGGTTGAACAGTAAGAGTATTTCAAGCAGTGCCCCGAGTACAAGGAACAGCATTATCGCAATAACGTGGCCTTGGGCCTTGGAGGTTATATAGACCAGTGATGTGATAAGAGCGATTGCTGCTGTTGCTATGCAAACAAAATTGGTTATCGCCTTATTCATTTCAATTGTCGCTTTCAATAGTGATATGAGCGGAATTTCTGCTCTTTCGAATCAGGGTTATGAAGAGTGCAAGATCGATCACGCATAGCAACCCAACTACCGTATAAGCCAATTTCAGCCATGGCGGAGTCACTTTTACCACCCTTGAAGCTGTGGACAGACCATTGACGCCATTGCTGTTGACAAAGGTGTAAAGAATGATATGTCCGGACTGGCGCAAATTGGACAGCATTTTCTTATCGTGTGCTGCTTGCTTGACAATCTGGTCGTGGAAGGTGGATGCTGAGGTCGCCCACATGGTGTTGCCTGCTTCCAACCCGGCGCCGGCATTCTGCAGGATTGGGTTAATAGCCATATCAGTATCTACAATCGCCATAGATCCCCATTCACCCCTGACCAGGTTTTTGATCAGCTTTTGGTGCGCTCCGGTCCATATGCATCCAATGCGGTTAAACGAGCCCATTGTGGCTTTAACGTGGCCATCAGTGAATGGTCGTTCAAAAGCTTTGAGGTAGATCTCTCTGATGGTTTGCTCATCAGCAAATGTGCATACGCCTTGCCGGTTGGTTTCCTGATCATTCATGGCGAAGTGCTTGGCAAAGGCCACAACACCGTGTTTTTGCAATCCCGTGACTGCTTCATAGGCAAATTCGCCTGACAAGTAGCCATCCTCTGAGTAATACTCGAAGTTGCGCCCAGAATACGGTGTGCGATGGATATTCATCGCAGGAGCATAAGCACCTGCTGTGTCTGTTCTTATCCAATCCTCTGCCTTTGCTTCGTTTTCCTGATGTATCAGAGAACGGTTAAATGTAGAAGCATCAGTAACCTCACCACAATATCCAGTTGCCTTGCTTCCATCCTCTACATATGGTCTGACGTTGTTGCCTTGAGGCCCGTCTTTCATGAATTGAGCAGGGAATGAAATTGATGGAATTGCGATCTGTCCAGAACGTGTTACCAAAGTCACCAAATCATCCACGCTCATTTGATCAAGTAGTTTTTCCCATCTTGGATCATTGAACCGAGCCTTATGCATTTGAGCGAAGGTTAAGCCATTTTTGGCCTTAGTGGTGATCGATGATGTATCCTTGTCTCCGGCTTGATATCCGCCAGCGGCATCTATATCATGAATCATCGCATCGGTGGCTTTGAGCTTGTTGTATGGTTTCGGGAATGTTGTCCAATCGCTGCGTGTCAGATACCCTGTTCGCTTTCCATAATGCTCCAGCCCGGCTGATTGGAATATGTTGCCGATGACTTTGCCTGAGTAGGCTTTGTCCAGCTTGATAGGCTTTTCGTTGTGCCACAGATGTACGCATCCTGGATCACCATGCTCATCCATTCTTGCGGGATTCGCTCCACGGCTAGCAAGGATGTTGTTCAGTGCTTGGTGCGCATTGTTGCCAATAGCAAAGTAGAAATCACCTTGATCGAGAACATATGTTTTCAAAGTATGCGCATCGTAGGAGGAATAATCGCGTGCTTTCACTTTGATAGTGACCAAAGTACTTTGCCCAGGTTGAAGAACCGGTGTCTTGTCAAAGCCAACAAGTTGAATTGCCGATTTTTCGATGCCCCCACGTTGATACGGCTGCTGTGCATACAGTTGTACGACGTCCTTGCCGGAAACATTGCCTGTGTTGGTCACTTTGACTTCGAAAGTCGCTCCCCGCTCGTCTGCAGAAGAGGAAACAAGTTGTTGCTGGAAAGGATGACCTTCACTATTGCCATAACTGAGACCATATCCGAACGGGAACACTACTTCACGATCGTAATTCCAAGTTTTGTCTGCAAAGGCGCCAGAGGACGAATTGGCCTTTGTCCCTTCCGGGTCGAGGACACTGTCAGCATATCGAGTTTCATAATAACGATATCCTGTATAAATTCCTTCGCGATAAACCAGATATTTCTCGCCTTTGTTGGCAGGACCAATACGTTTGTTGATAGCTTGGCCGTTGGTGAAGGTGAAGTCTCCGAAATTTTGCATGGCAGGTGCCGAGAACGAATTTGACGCATAGGTGTCAACCAGGCGGCCTGAAGGATTAACTGTGCCATCCAATATCCTGGCTATTGCTCTGGCTCCGCTTTGTCCGAGTCCGCCTGCCCACAAGGATGCATTGATGCCGTATTGGTTTTGATCCATCCAACTGAGTTCCATGGCATTGGATGTGTTGATAAGCGCGATGACTTTCCCGAATTTTCCGCTGTCATGGATTTCCTTGAGCACTTGCTTTTCACTGTCCTGAAGGGCAAGGTATCGGTTTCCGTCGCCGAATTTACCAGTTGGCATGTCAGAGCCTTCACCGCCTACGCGTGAGAACACTACGATGGCTGCGTCTGCGAAGGTATCGTATGATTGGTGAACGGCTGCTGTGTATTCGCTGACGGGTGGTTCGGCTATATGCACATCCTTGGGTAGTGTGCCCATGTATGTTCCATTGGAACGAATATAACCAGGCTTACCCTTGTAGGATTGATAAAAGTTCCACATGGTTTTGTTGACTTTGAACCCTTCTGCGGTCAAAGCCTTGTTGAGGTCGACGGCTCTGTCGGGATCTATGCCTCCAGCTCCAGTACCACCCAGGACCAAATCGGTGGATGATCTGCCAAACAGAGTAACCTTCGAGCCCTTTGCCAGTGGTAGCGTGTTCGCATCATTTTTCAGTAACACGATGCCTTCACCGGCAACCGTCTGTACAAGCGAGTCTGCTTTGGTCTTCCATTTGGAGAGGGGCATTCCATTGCCTCTGGCTTCGTAAATTTTATTGGCTTTTTCTGTATCCTTTATTGTGAAAGGGCTCCCACCAAGTACGGTGGTCACATAAGAGCTGTATGTCCTGGCACCAGATACTGCTCCTAAAGAAAGGGCAAGTACAATGCTCGTTGCCGCCGTGGCAACACGCACAGCTCGTTCGGCGCTGTGTTTGCTCATTTCGGTATTCTCCTCACGGTTCCACTAGGCTGAACCACGGCCAGACTATGACATACATAATCTGAGGAAAATCATTTGGCAAATATCGGCCGCTTTCGGGCAAGGAATCATAGAAGGAGGCTGGCAACGAAAAGATCGCCCTCCATGCCCAAATGCAAAGTGCCCTTGTATTTGTTCGTAGTGTATGCAACGCTTCTCAGGCCAAATCCGTGGTTTTTCCTGTCGTCCTTTGTGCTGACAGGCAGGCCATTGCTCATGATTGGCTTGCTTCGACAGTAGTTTTCCACTCGAACTCCTATTAAGCCATCGATGGTGCGAATTTTAAGACCTATGTATCTTTGAGTATGATCACTTACTTTACGTTCGTATTCAATCGCATTATCAAGAAGGTTGCCGAATATTGACGCTATATCACCAGGATCGAGCCGAGAAAGGGAATCAGGCTGAACCATGATAGAAAAGACAATTTCATCCTGTCTGCACAGCATTTCCTTTTGGCTCAGAATCAGGTCCAATTCCTTGTTGCCGGTATGGGGACTGTTGTCGTAACTGTCAAGAATCGAACTAATTTCAGACAGGTCATCCTTATCTTCTCCCAATCCTTCCTGTATGCGCAAGAGTTGATGTTTGAGATCGTGTGCCTTCATATTGATTAGATCAATATTCTGCTTGGTCAGTTCATATTGTTTGGCTTCCTGCCTCATAAGGCGTTCCAGTGCAATTCGCTCTCCGCTTGCAGTTTTCAGGGCGACAAAACCGTATTGCACGCAGAGACCTGCTACGCAGCACAGCATCAAGGGCAGATGAGATACCCAATAGTTTCCGATTCCAGTGATTTGATATTGATATTGCATGAGATACACAAACACGGCTGTGATCAAGGCGAAGGAATAGACGTATGTATCGTTAATTTCGGCTGTAGGGTGCGGCCCAGAGCGTTTTGCTATGACTAGATAGGTCAGACCGTATGTCAAACAGGTACAAGTGATTGAGAGAGCCAGGCTCCCAACAGCGTTGAAATGCTGGGCAAAAGGCTGATATAGTGCTTGTTCGAGGTTATACGACAGATTTTGCACCAGTTGCGCACTAACACAACAGAACAAAATATCCTTGAAGCTTTGGAGAAGACAAGCCCACCATAAAATTAGAGACAAAAGAAATACCGTCAGCGAGAAAAGACCTGACCAGTGGTTGTTTATCCAGTTGGGGACGACGACCATCAATGGAAGAACGACGATCAACCCGATAATCAATCGTCTGTAAAAATGCGTGCGTTTGCTCAAGCGATAAGTGAAGAGCGTTTCAGCTAGGAGGATTTGTGGAATATATCCGTGAGCAACGGTGATGGCCAGATAAGAATTCAAGTATTCTACGCCTTTCCAGCCAAATAAACAGCTAATTGCTGACGAAACTCTTGCTTATGGGAATGCGCAACGGGCAGGCAAGTCCCATCCAAACCAACAGTGTCATTATCAACGCGGGTGATGTAAGCCATGTTTACCAGAATCGATTTTCTGATATTCACGAATCCTTGGACAAGCAAACGTTCATTCACATCTGACATGCGACCGCGCATTCTGTATTCACCTTGTGAAGTATGAAAAATAAGGTAATGCTTTTGACTTTCGACATAGAAAATATCTCGAATGGAAAGTCGTCGAAAATCATCCCCCGGCTGGTTTATTACGATGCTTTCATCCGGATGAATGGATCGCATGGCTTTGTTCATCTTGATTTCAAACAAGTTGTAATGCAACGGCTTAACAATGAAGTCGAAGGCTGAAACCTCGTATCCGTGTAAGGCAAATTGTGGCTGAGTTGTAATGAAGATAAGACAGAGATCCTGATCTTTCCTACGCATTTTCGCAGCCGTCTCCAAACCGTTGGCTCCAGGCATGACGATATCCATGAAAACCAGCTGATACTGTCCAGCAAATTCATCGAGAAAGCTGAGTCCATCAGAATAAAAGTCGTACGAAAAGGCTAGATGCTGAGTACTAGCATAACGACGCAAATAGTTTTTCATACGTGTTGCAAAATTTTGGTCATCTTCTACTACAGCGACGCGAAACATGTTTTTATGATACGTGATTAGCGGCACTGGACGTTTGGTGAAGAGTGTAGAAGGCATGCTTAGTGCAGGCTTTGTCCCTGTTGCTTTCGCCAGAATGCAATGCAGGAAAGGTGATTAGAGTCTTCTCTAACGACTAAGGGGCAACCCCTGGTAATAATGCAAAGTAGGAGCGGGCCACTCAATTGGAAAAAGTGGTTGCTAATTTCTAACTACGAGCCGGTTCAGCAGTTGTCTGAAAGGTCACTCAGCCATTAAATGTGGGTTAGCGCTTTTCTGATAATGCAGGCAACTCCCTGCCGCCGACCTTGAAGAGGGCGTGGGCATCTCCGCCTTGCAGGCGTTTCAGATAGGTTCGAGCTCGGGCCATGCGTTCCACAGTGGTTTGGGCCAGCGGGGCTGGGGGTCGACCGGGGTCGAACCAGCCGACTGACAGGCTCTCCTCGTCACCCACATAGGGGTCGGCATTACCGCTGGGGTCGGGCCAACAGATGAACAGATGATCCATGTACATGGTCTTATCCCCGTTGGCATAGGTGACTATCTCCTGGGAGGATGTGACCGCAGCCAGGTCTGTGACGATCACATCCACCCCGGTTTCCTCCTTAACTTCGCGGACCACGGTGTCGGCCGGATCCTCGCCAGGTTCGTTGATCCCATAGACCAGAGCCCACTGGCCGGTGTCGGAGCGCCGGCCCAGCAGGACTCGGCCCTGGTCGTCAGTGACGAAAGCCGTCACACCGTTCAGCCAGAGCAGGTCATGGCCTATGGATCGGCGCAGTCTGAGCACGAAGTCAGGAGTGGGCATATGTCAGTCCCGGTCCGGGTCGGCCAGCGCAGCCCGCTGCGCCATCCAGGCCTCCACCTCTTCCACGGTCTTGGGGATGCCTGCAGACAGCCACTGGGGCCCCTGCTCGGTCATGAGCACGTCGTCCTCCACGCGGACGCCGATGCCGCGGAACTCCGGGGGCACCAGCAGGTCGTTCTCCTTGAAGTAGAGCCCGGGCTCGATGGTGAAGATCATCCCAGGGGTGATGGGGGCACCCTGGTAGGACTCGTACCTGGCCTCCGCGCAGTCGTGCACGTCCAGACCCAGGTGGTGGGCGCATCCGCAGGCGTGCCAGCGGCGGTGTTGCTGGCCCTGGGGGGAGAGGGACTCCTCCACGCTGACCTTGAGGATGCCCCACTCGTGCAGGGTTTCAGCCAGCACACGCATGACGGCATGATGGATGTCCGAGTAGGTGGCGCCTGGCTTGGCGGCTTCGAAGCCGGCCTGCTGGGCCTTGAGCACGGTCTGGTAGATTCGCTTCTGCAGGGGGCTGAAGGTGCCGCTTACGGGGAAGGTGCGGGTGATGTCGGCCGTGTAGAGGCTGTTGACCTCCACGCCGGCGTCGATCAGGAGCAGGTCACCCTTCTGAACGGTCCCGTCGTTGCGCATCCAGTGCAGGATGGGGGCGTGCTTGCCCGAGGCGATGATGGACCCGTAACCCACGTCGTTGCCCTTCTCGCGGGCATTGGCGTTGAAGACGCCCTCCAGCATCCGCTCGGAACGGGGCTTGCCCACTACCTGGGGCAGGTGGGTCAGGATACGGTCGAACCCGGCCTTGGTGGCGTCGATGGCCTTGCGCATCTCGCTGACCTCATAGTCGTCCTTGATCATGCGGGCCTCGGAGGTGAACTCTTCGAGCTTGTCATCGGCTTCCTCGTTGCGGTCCGGGCCACCGATGCCGTTGGCCTTGCGGGCGGCCTCCACCTGGTTCAGGACCTCCTGGTCGGCGGTGCGGATTACCCGCATCTTGACCGCCCCCTGGTCCGGCCCCAGATCCTTGGCGATGGCATCAGGGAAGGAGGCGATGTCCTTGGTGGGGATGCCGGTCATGATGGCCAGCTCCCGCAGGCCGGCCCGGGGACCCACCCAGTACTCCCCGTACTGGGCGGAGCGGTAGTAATCGCGGGTGGACTGATCGGCCCGGGGATGGACGAAGAGCTCAGGTGTATGGGTCAGGCCCTTGGCGGCCTCGGGACTGTCGGGATCCACCGGGTCCAGGACCAGGATGGCTCCGGGTTCGTAGTCCTCGCCCAGGCCCGTGTAGTAGGCGAAGGTGGTGTCTGGGCGGAAGGCGTAGTCGTTGTCGTTGTTTCGGGTCTTGTAGGATCCTGCGGGGATGACCAGACGTTCACCGGGGAAACGTCGGCCCAGCTCACGCAGGCGGCGCTCGGTGTATTTGCTGGACTCCAGAGGCTTGATCTGGGGCTCCTGGGCCTGCCAGCCGGTGGTCATGAACTTCTGGAAGGCGGGGGAGTTGGGGCGCAGGGTGCGGTTGTTGACCCGGTCCTCCATGTTCTGCTCATCCAGATCCACGTTCTTGGGATCGGTGTCTCCTTGTAGATGCTCCTGAGCGGATGCGGTCACGTCCAGCCTCCTTGAAATTCCGGTTCTTACTATGTTGGTTCCATGGTAGTGCGTTCGGCCGATGTGACAGTCGGCTGTTTCGGCCTTCAATCGGGGCCGGTCGCGCATAGAATAGGCGGGAAGCATCCACAGCCAGCAGGAGGCGCAGGCAGAATATGTCATTCGAACACCCCA